>JBEIQU010000241.1:0-3123 GCA_040376355.1 Prochloraceae cyanobacterium
GGTGGGCCGCATGGCCAGTGGGGTGGCCACCGACCTGCTGGAGCGGGCCGCGGATGTGCAGCTCAAGGAGGGGCGTCCGCTGGTGATCTGCCCGCGGGAGTTGCCCTGGAACCTGGTGCACCTGCGCAATCTCACCGCCCTGGCGGAAGCCGGGGCCCGCATCGCCCCACCCGTACCCGCCTGGTACCACCGGCCCACCAACCTCGATGAGATGGTGGACTTTCTGGTAATCCGGGTGTTCGATTGCCTCGGTTTGGAGCTGGGCCAGCTGCGCCGCTGGAGCGGCCCCATCCAGCCCTGAGGGTCAACCCGCCGTGCACGCCCTGCTGACCCGCCTGTTGTTATTGCCGCTGCTGTCGCCGCTGCTGGCGGTGCTGCTGATCGCCGCTGTGAATCCACGGCCCTGGGTAGCCCTGCGCCTGCTCACCTGGACGAGCCCCGCCTGGCCCCTGGGGGGATGGCTAGCCAGCGGTGTGGCGGTGGGGGCCGGCATCAGCGCCGCCGGAGCGGCCCTGGCCCTGCAGACCCAGCCCACGGCCCTGCGTCCCCGACGCCAGGTGCGCCGCGGCGCCGATGGGGGCCGAGAACCGGCCTGGGGGGGGCAGCGTTCAGACCCTGAACCGCCCCCATCACGCTCCGCACCCGAGGGGCCACAGCGGCGGTCCGCCCCCTGGGCAGGCCCCAGCCGCAGTGCCTCCGACCCACCGCCCACCGTGTCGGTGCCATTCCGGCTGATCCGGCGCGCCTCCACCAAGGCACCACAAGCCGCGACAAGCGGAGGTAGCGGCGCAACCAGCTCCGGCACAGAGGATTGGAACGCACCAGCCGACGACGACTGGTGACCCCCGATGGCGCCAGGCTCCCTAAAGTCCAATCCACATGACGCCAGGGGCCAGCGAGGGTGACTGATTCCGCGAAGCCAGCATCCGCGAAGCCCGAGGTCGACAAACCGGCAGCCAAGCCTCCGGCTCCGGAGGATCAGCCGTTCGCCACCTTCGTGCCCACGCTGCTGATTCCAGCGCTGCAGAAGGAGATCGCCGCCTATGGCGGGCCCGCCTGCGAGCTCAGCTTTGAGCAGGGGCCGATGCCGGTGGTGGGAAGCCCCTGCTGGATGGTGGTGGGTCAGCTCAGCGGCGACCGGCGCTTCTGGCTCTGTTTTACGGCCGAGGCCATCGGCTCGGCCAAAACCATCGCCCTGGCTGAATCGGGCGCTGAGCCCAGCCTGTTGGAGTCGTTCCTGATCGATGAGAAAAAAATGACCCTGGCGCTGCTGGTCTCGCGCCTGGTGCAGCGGCTCAACGGCCAGAAGTGGTTGGGGGCCAACTAAGCACCAGCGGAGGCCTGTGGGGCCAGCCTTCAGCAGTTACAGAGGCGCCGCTGGCAGCCTGGAGCCGCCTACGATGCAGCTTCTGTCCATCTGACGCCACCGATGGTGCCTCCCACCGCCGTTGCCACGCCTGACGCTGCGACCAGCCCCAGCAACGGCGCCATCGGGAGCCCCGACGCACCGGCGATCAAGGATCCAGCCAAGGACACGATTCTCACCCCGCGGTTCTACACCACGGATTTCGAGGCCATGGCCGCCATGGACCTCAGCCCCAACGCGGTGGAACTCGAGGCCATCTGCGAAGAGTTCCGCAAGGATTACAACCGTCACCACTTCGTCCGCAACGAAGAGTTCGAAGGCGCCGCCGACAAACTCGATCCCGAAACCCGCAAGGTGTTCGTTGAGTTCCTGGAGCAAAGCTGCACCTCCGAGTTCTCCGGGTTCCTGCTCTACAAGGAACTGAGCCGCCGCATCAAAACCAAGAACCCCCTGCTGGCCGAATGCTTCGCCCACATGGCCCGCGATGAGGCCCGCCATGCCGGTTTCCTCAACAAAGCGATGAGCGACTTCGGGCTGCAGCTCGACCTCGGCTTCCTCACCGCCAACAAGGCCTACACGTACTTCAAGCCTGAGTACATCTTCTACGCCACCTATCTATCCGAGAAGATCGGCTACTGGCGCTACATCGCCATCTACCGCCATCTCGAGAAGAACCCCGACAGCAAGATCTTCCCGATCTTCAACTTCTTCGAGAACTGGTGCCAGGACGAGAACCGCCACGGCGACTTCTTCGATGCCCTGATGAAGGCCCAGCCCAAGAGCGTCACCGGCCTGCGCGCCCGCCTGTGGTGCCGTTTCTTCCTGCTGGCCGTGTTCGCCACCATGTACGTGCGCGATGTGGCCCGCAAGGAGTTTTATGAGGCCCTGGGGCTGGATGCCCGCGACTACGACAAGTACGTGATCGCCAAAACGAACGAGACCACCGCCCGCGTGTTCCCCGTGGTTCTGAATGTGGACCATCCAAAGTTCTACACGCGTCTGGAGCGTCTGGTGCGCAACAACAACCAGCTCAGCGCCGCCGACCAGGGCACCGCTCCCGCCCCGGTGAAACTGCTGCGCAAACTGCCGTACTGGGCCGCCAACGCCGCCGAGATGGCCAAGCTGTTCCTGATGAGCCCCATCCGCAGCGAACAGTTCCAACCGGCCGTGCGCTGAATCGCGCGTGACCCTCATCACCCGCGCCGACACCGCAGACGGCACACCCCCCTTGCACAACCTGCTGAACGGCCCGCTCGATCAGCGCTGGGCCCCACGGCTTGAAGCGCTGCTGGGGGCTGGCACCGCCGCCGGCGCCGACCTGGTGGAGGTGTTCCTGGAGCGCACCGACCACCTGGGGGTGTTGGCGGAACAGGACACGATCACCAGCGTCACCCCGGCCTTCGGCATGGGGGCGGGCATCCGCGTCTTCCGCAACCAGCGGGACGGCTTCGTGAGCACCAACGACCTCAGCGAAGCTGGCCTGCAGCGGGCCCTCGAGCAGGCCCTCGGCATGCTCGGCCTGGAGCTTGGCGGTCGGAACCGCATCCCGTTCGCGGGCCTGCCGGCCCTGCGCGACTTTGCCGCCAGCAAGGGCGACTGGCTGCAGCGCAGCCCCGAGCTCCTGGAAGCCACCCAGGCCCTCCTGGGGGGCACCATCCAGTTGCAGAAGCACGGCCAGCACCTGCAGGTGCGGCGCGGCAGCTATGCCCGCGACTGGCAGGAGGTGCTGGTGGCCGCCAGTGATGGCACCTTCGGAC
>JBEIQU010000258.1:0-2658 GCA_040376355.1 Prochloraceae cyanobacterium
ATGCCGTGGCTGATGCAGCAAGGCCAAGCCCTGTTCTTGGAACAGGGAGCTGATCCGTGCCCAGCTCTGTCGCTGGAGGGGTAGCCCCAGGGCCTCGAGCAACTCGGCCTGGGTTGCCCCGTATTTCACCGGCATGGCGCCACCGCCGTGGAGCACCACAGCCACGCCTGCGGCGTTCAGCAGCAGCGCCGTGAGCGGCAGCACCGGTGCATCGCGGCAGCGCCCATCAAAGGGGGTGCCGAAGCTCACCGCCCGGCGATCGGTCTTGGGAAGAGAGGGGCCCAAGTGGCGATAGGCATCCAGCATCCCGGCCATTTCGCAGGGCCGGGGTCGCCGCAGCCGATGGGCGATCAGAAACGCACCAGCCTGGGCAGGGGCCACCTGGCCACGGAGCAGCCGTTCCATGGCGTCCTGGGCCTCGGTGCGGCTGAGCCCCGTGCTGGTGCGTTCTCCGCTGCCCAATTTGGCGATCAGCTCGCGGAACCGCAGCACGTCGCTGCCCAGAGCCTGCTGTTGCCGTTGACGTCGCTGGGTGATCACCTCAGGCGTCAGCATGGTCATACCCCCTGGCTGACGACACCCTGGCGAGCTCTGCGCCGATGGCAACAGCCATGCTTCTGCTGGCCCACGGCCGCAGCGGCGGTGTGGTGCCTGATGAGCTCTGGCACTTGGCGCAGCAGTTAGCCGAGCGCCGGCAGGCTCCGGTGCTGGTCCATCCACTCACGGCGGGCATGCCCAACCAGCTGCGGGATGGGGCGGGCATGCCCTTGGATGCCGCGCTGCCGCTCACCCTTGCTCCGTTAATGCTGCTTCCTGGGGCCCATGTTCGATCCGACCTGCCTCGGATCGTGGAGCAGCTGCGGGCCATCCGGCCCGGTGCCCAGCTTCGGCGTCTGCCCTTTGTGGGCGCCTGGCCTCAGTGGATCGCAGCCCTGAGGGAGGAGGGGCAGGAGCTGGGGCTGCCAGGGGAGGCCTCCCCTGAGCCGCCCTTGCTGCTGCATCACCCGCTGGAGGGCCCCCTGGCCCAGCGCTATCTGGGCGCCCTGACGGCCCGTAGTGGTTTTCGTTGCAGGGCCACTCCATACAGTGCCGAGCATCTGGCCGAGCTGCGCCTGACACTCCACGCCCCTGCCCTGCCCCTGGCCCTGGCCGCCAATCGGCTCACCGATGAGCTGATGGCTGTGGTGGGGGCACCGCTGCTGCAGCGCCCCCGCTTCCGCGATTGCCTCCTGCAGGTGCTGGAGGCGCAGCCATGAGTGTGGCCCCGTTGGGCACGGTGTACCTGGTGGGTGCGGGCCCCGGTGATCCCGATCTGCTCACGGTGAAGGCCCAGCGGCTGCTGGGCCAATGCGATGCCCTCGTCTACGACTCCCTGGTGCCCCTCGAGGTGCTGAACCTGGTGCCGTCCTCGGCAGAACGGCATTTCGTGGGCAAGCGCCGCGGGCATCATTCCGTGCCCCAGCCCTCCACCAATGCCGTGCTGGTGGAGCTGGCCACGCGCCATCGCTGCGTGGTGCGGTTGAAGGGTGGGGATCCGTTTCTGTTCGGTCGCGGTGGTGAGGAAGCGGCCCATTTGGAGCGCCACGGCGTTCCGGTGGAGGTGGTGCCGGGGGTCACGGCGGGCATTGCGGCTCCCGCCTATCTCGGGATCCCGGTGACGCACCGGCGTGCCGGTAGCTCGGTCACGTTTGTGACCGGCCATGAGGAGATCGACAAGCGCCGCCCCGGAGTGGATTGGCGCGGGCTGGCCCGCAGCAGCGATGGCCTGGTGATCTACATGGGGCTGCACAACCTGGCCCACATTTGCGAGGAGTTGATGGCCGGTGGCCTGGATCCCGCTACCCCCGCGGCGGCGGTGCAGCAGGGCACCGTGCGCGGTCAGCGCAGCGTGATCGCCGATCTCCAGGGGTTGGCTGTCGCGGTTCGTGAGGCGGAGTTGGCCTCCCCCTCGATCGTGGTGATCGGTGAGGTCGTGAATCAGCGGGTGGTGAGCTGTGCGCCGGAACCGGCTGCCGTAGAGATGCCGATCCCTCTTCCCGGAGCCCCAGAGGCGTAGCTCTCGCTACCGATTGCCAAGCCACCTGGATCACTGGCCTGTGGAAAGGTTGATTGCGTAGTGCAGCGAACCTTCGCGGGGTTGGCGTTGCGGTTCATTGGCCCATTCCCCGGCCGTCGGCCACTCCCTTTGCCATGTCTGCGCTTCCGATCCAGCAGGACGCCCTGCAGCACGAAAGCCGATCGCCGGGGCCCGGCGGTCGGGCTCCGATGTTCGAATTAATTCCCTACGAGAAGTTCCGCGATACCCCTGCCGTTCGCTTCTTTGACATCACCGTCGCCGAGTCCAACGCCCGCGACCTGGTGATCCATTCCGGCCCTGCCGTTAGTCCCCCCGACGAGGAGAACACGGGAGCCTGGCAGTTCTATCTGCACCCCCACCAGGAGGACAACCTGCTGGCGCTCCACGGCGGCCGCACCTTTTATCTGGTGAATCTCGGCTGGAACTACCCGTATCACATCGTTCGGCTGGAAACCGGCGGCGACATCCTGCGCATCCCCCCCGGCACCTTCCACCGCTCCGTCTCGGATCCCGACGGCTCCGTGGTGCTGAACCAGGCCGTGCGTGATCCCGGCGCCAGCGTGGTGCGCGAATTCCGGGTC
>JBEIQU010000269.1:0-2470 GCA_040376355.1 Prochloraceae cyanobacterium
CCCACTTCCGGAAGCTCGATGCGGATCAGCAGGCCGAGGTGCTGGCACCTGCTGCCACTGCCAAGGCCGAGGTGCAGGGTGCCAGCAAGCCCGGCACGGCGGTGTTGCGACTGAACCGCTACCGCACGGATGAGGTGCCCAAACAGCTGCAACGCATGGCGGCATTGGCGGCCCCCAAGGATGCACCGCAGCCTGCAGCGATCACGGTGGTGGCGGCCTCAGCCCTGAAGCCGGATTGCCCGCTCAGCCAGATCACCAACGAGGCGGAGCTGCAGCAGTGGCTGGAGGCCCTGGGCGCGGCGGCCCGCAGGCAGCTCGACCAGGGGCATCGGATCAGCCTGTGAGCCGCCCAGAACCCAACCCCCGACAAGCAATTACTAGTGGCGCCCGGACCGATCTCCGGCCTCCCCATGGCCCGCCAGCCCTATGAAAACGATCTCACCCTCCCAGCATGGCGCCGTCGTCGAAGCCGATCAGCGCGGCCTGTGTGATCTAGATCCGTCGATCCTTGAAAAGGATTTGCTGATCCTCAGCGAAAACCGCTATTTCTGCTTCTCCCTCGGCTACTTGCCGCAATTCCCGCTGGTGGCGGCTCTGCGGGCGGAACTGCGGCTCGATTTCACCGCCCATACACCGCTGCTGGATCCTGTGCCGGTGCAGGTGAAGCCGCTGCTGGCGGATTTCATGGAGCTGGACACGCAGCTGGTGGACCACCAGGCGGTTGTGCTCCAGGAAACCCTGGTGGAGAAGGTGGCCATCGCTCCTTCGCTGTCGCGTGAGGCCCGCCAAGCCATCGAAACAACCGGATACCTGCCGCAGTCACTGGCGGACCTGACGGAGGGGTTGCAGGCATGACCCGCTCAATCGGGCGCAATCAGCTCGAGGCCAGGGAAGGCCTGGCGATAGCGGCGCCGGTCGCGGGTGAGCAGGGGGACCCGCTCCACCAGGGCATGGGCGCCGATCAGAAAATCCGCCAATATCGTCTGGCGCGAACCACCCCGGGCCCGGTAATCGGCGTGGGCGCGAGCGGCCAGGAAGGCGGCCTCGCGGGGGATGGGGCGGTAGGTATAGAGATGGGCCGGCAGGAGGTCGTCCACGGTCTCGATCGCGCTTATGGCGAAGGCGATCTCGGCATAGACAATCGGATTGATCAGCAGCAGGCCGCGGTCGAGCCAGCGGCTGAGTTGCTCTTCGCTCCACGCCTGCCAAATTGGATCAGCCGTGATCACATCGAGGATCACATTGGAATCCACGAACACCATCAGGACTGCTCGTCACCTCGGGTGAGGGCGAGCAGCTCATCGGTGCTGAGGCGAGTGCGTAGGCGGACCCCCCGCAGCCGTTGCAGCCCTTCGCTGCCGGGCGAGCCATTCGGAGATTCCTTTTCGATCAACACCCGGCCGTTCTCCACCACGAAACGCACCTGGGTGTGGGGCAACAGGCCGCACTGCTCGCGGATCTCCTGGGGAATGGTGACCTGCCCCTTGCTGGTGATCCGCATGGCCCCACGCGCTCACAACAGTAAGAATCTTACCGGCCAGATCGTCTCGTGCCTCTGGGCGTATCAGAACCCGCATGGGTGCAACCGCGATGTAGCGCCCTGTCAGAGCGCCTGTTCCAGCTCCTCCAACACCTTCTCCCGCACCACCCCCAACCACCCCATGCCCGTCAACACCGCCGCCCTCAAAACCTTCGCCCCGGCGATGCGCCGGCAGCTGTTGGAGGCGGTGGGCCGCAAATTGGATCTGCTGCTGATCAGCCAGACCCCCGACACGCTCAGCACCTACGCCAGCCAGATCGCCGAGCTGCGCGACCAGGAGGCGAACAACCGCGGGCAGCTGCTGGAGCGGGTGGCCTACACCTGGTTCAACCGACTCTGCGCCCTGCGCTATCTCGATGCCAGGGGCTGGCATCCGTTTGGTTGCAAGGTGCTGATACCGGCCACGGAAGCGGAAAGCCAGCCGGAACTGCTCAAGCTGATGCGGGCAGGGAGCTTGCCGACTGAGCTGAAGCCGCACACCAACGAAGCCCGCCTGCATGGGCTGCTCGATGGCCAGATCCCATCTGCGATCGCTGGAGCTGATCCGCAGGGGGAGGTGTATCGAGAGCTGGTGCTGGCCAGCTGCCGCTCCTATCACCAGCTACTGCCTGAGCTGTTTGAAGGGCTGGATGATGCCAGTGAGTTATTGCTACCGGACGACCTGCTCAGTGATGGCTCGATTGCCGGCGGCTTCCGCAGCCAGATCAGCGACAGCGATTGCGACGATGTGGAGATCATCGGCTGGCTGTATCAGTTCTATATCTCAGAAAAGAAGGATCAGGTGATCGGCAAGGTGGTGAAATCGGAAGACATTCCGGCCGCCACCCAGCTGGTCACGCCCAACGGGATCGTGAAATACATGGTGCAGAACTCTCGGGGGGCACAGTGGCTGGCCACCTATCCGGCTTCTGCTCTCAAGGGCCAGATGGA
>JBEIQU010000140.1:0-4878 GCA_040376355.1 Prochloraceae cyanobacterium
GATGACCCCCTCACCCCCGAGGTGCTCGACGACCTGGAAACCCTGCTGCTGCGTGCGGATGTGGGGGTGCAGGCCACCGATCAGGTGCTGGAGGCCCTGCGCAAGCGCCTCAATGAGGAGGTGGTGGAGCCGCAGGAGGGCATCCGCTTCCTCAAGCAGCAGCTGCGCAACCTGCTGGACACTCCGATCCAGGCCAGCGGCTCCGCCCTGTTGGCCCCGGAGCGCGGCCGTCTGAATGTGTGGCTCCTGGTGGGGGTGAACGGCGTGGGCAAGACCGCCACCCTCGGCAAGCTGGCCAACCTGGCCATTCGCAGCGGCTACAGCTGCCTGATCGCCGCCGCCGACACCTTCCGCGCCGCCGCCGTGCAGCAGGTGCAGGTGTGGGGGGAGCGCAGCGGCGTCACCGTGGTGTCCAATCCATCGGCCAACGCTGACCCCGCTGCCGTGGTGTACGACGCCATTGGTGCGGCCCAGGCCAAGGGGACCGACCTGGTGCTGGTGGACACCGCCGGTCGCCTCCAGACCAAGCACAACCTGATGGAGGAGCTGGCCAAGGTGCGCCGCATCGTCGACAAGCTGGCCCCCGATGCCCTGGTGCAGTCGTTGCTGGTGCTGGATGCCAGCCAGGGCCAGAACGGCCTCAAACAGGCCATGGCCTTTGCCCAGGCCGCTGGCCTCACGGGCGTGGTGGTCACCAAGCTCGACGGCAGCTCCCGTGGTGGCGTGGCCCTGGCGGTGTCGTCGGAAGCGGGGCTGCCGATTCGCTTCATCGGTGCCGGTGAGGGGATCCGCGATCTGCGCCCCTTCAACAGCTTTGAGTTTGTGGAGGCGCTGCTGGCCAAATAGGGCCCAGCCCGGCAGCTGAGGCAAACGCCGCTATCTTGCGGGCACTTCGCGGCCGCTCGGTGAGCAGCACGCCGCCCTCCAGTTCCCCTGAGCGTGTGGCTGCGGCCCGGCCCCTGACGGCGATCGGCTCGCTGCGGCAGCTGCTGGACAGCCTCAGCCGCGAGCAGCACCGCAACCAGGAGCTGCTCTCCTCCCTGGGCTTTGCCCTGCGCAGTTTCACCAACCTGGGCCGCTTCCTGGAACTGGTGCCCCTGGTGGCGGCCCGGTTGGTGGAGGCGGAGGGGGCGGTGCTGGTGGTGCTGCACCCCGACGGGCGCCTCTGGCGTGAGCAGCTGCACGCCAATCCGGCGGATCCCGCCTGCGGGGAGCTGTTGCGGCAGCTGGCCAGCCTCAGCGATGAGCAGTTGCTGCAGGCCTCCGGTGATGAGGCCGTGGCACAGCTGTTGGACCGCCTGGTGCGGCGTCAGCTGGCGGAGCGGCCCCTGTTCGCCACCTCCGTGGTGGCCCGCAGCCGGGTGCGTGGACGCCTGTATGTGTTCGGCCCCCGCAGCGGTCTGAGTTGGAGTGACAACCACCGGCGCCACGCCCAGCTGGTGGCGGATCTCACCGGCGTGGCGATCGAAAGTGAGCAGCTGTTGCAGGAGGCCCGCCGCCACGAACGGGTGGAGCGGCAGCTCTCCACCGGCGCCGAGATCCAGTCGCAGTTGCTGCCCGACCACTGCCCGGTGATCGATGGGGTGGACCTGGCGGCTCGCTGCCGGCCCGCCTTCCAGGTGGGCGGCGATTACTACGACTTCATCCCCACCCGGCCCCAGCTGCTGGGCCGGCGCCGCGAGCAGGGCCGCTGGGCCCTGGTGATCGGCGACGTGATGGGCAAGGGGGTGCCCGCTGGCCTGTTGATGAGCCTGCTGCGGGGCATGCTGCGGGCTGAGGTGCTCAGCGGCCTGCCGCCGGATCGCATCCTGCACGACCTCAACCAATTGGCCCAGGAGGACCTGGCCCAGTCGCACCGGTTCGTGACGCTGTTCTATTCCGATTACGACCCGCGCACCCGCCTGCTGCGCTACGCCAACGCCGCCCACAACCCGCCGTTGATCTGGCGGCGCCTGCGCAACGCCGTGGAGCGGTTGGATGCGCCGGGGCTGTTGATCGGCCTGCAGCCGGAGGCGCAGTACGGCTGCGAGCAGATCGTGCTCGACCCCGGTGATGTGCTGCTCTGCTACACCGACGGCGTCACCGAGGCCTCAGGCCTCAACGGCGAACGGTTTGATGAGCAGCGGTTGCTGCAGGCCCTGCAGGCGGCGTGCCGCAGCGGGGTGGGGGCCCAGGGCATCCTCGATCAGCTGTTTGCCCGCCTCGATCGCTTCGTGGGGCCCGACCGCCCCCTCGAGGACGACGCCTCGATGGTGGTGTTCCAGGTGCGCGATGAGGTGATGTTGCCCTCGCTGAGTCGCCTGCCAAGCTGACCCCAGCCACCGTTGCGGGCCCGATGGCCGTTGATTCCTCCTCCTCCACTTGGAGCCAGCGGTTCGAGCAAGGTCTGCATCCGGCGATCGAGCGCTTCAACGCTTCGATCGGTTTTGACATCACTCTTCTTCAGCACGACCTGGACGGCTCCATCGCCCACGCCCGCATGCTGGCCAGCACGGGCGTGATCAGTGGCGAGGAGGCTGAGCAGTTGGTGGCCGGCCTGGAGCAGGTGCGGGCCGAGGCCGCCGCCGGCAGCTTCAACCCCGGCCTCGAAGACGAGGACGTGCACTTCGCCGTGGAGCGGCGCCTGATCGCCCTGCTGGGGCCCCTGGGCAAGAAGCTGCACACCGGTCGCTCCCGCAACGACCAGGTGGGTACCGATCTGCGCCTGTGGCTGCGGGGCCAGATCGAAGCCATCGACGCGGCCCTGGTGAGGTTTGAGCGGGCGCTGTTGGGCCAGGCGGAGGCCCACGCCGAGGTGCTGATTCCGGGCTACACCCACCTGCAGCGGGCCCAGCCCATCTGCCTGGCCCACCACCTGCTGGCCTACGTGGAGATGGCGGAGCGCGATCGCGCCCGCCTGCGGGACCTGCGCCAGCGCGTCAACATCTGCCCTCTTGGTGCCGCGGCCCTGGCGGGCACGCCGGTGCCGATCGATCGGCGCCACACCGCCGCCGCCCTGGGGTTCGACGACGTTTACGCCAACAGCCTCGATGCGGTGAGCGACCGCGACTTCGCGGTGGAATTCAGCGCCGCCGCCAGCCTGGTGATGGTGCACCTCAGCCGCCTCAGCGAGGAGGTGATCCTCTGGGCCAGCGAGGAGTTCCGCTTCGTGACCCTCACCGATCGCTGCGCCACCGGCAGCAGCCTGATGCCCCAGAAGAAGAACCCCGATGTGCCGGAGCTGGTGCGTGGCAAGTGCGGCCGGGTGTTTGGCCACCTGCAGGGATTGCTGGTGATGATCAAGGGGCTGCCCCTGGCCTACAACAAGGACTTCCAAGAGGACAAGGAGGCCCTGTTCGACACGGTGGCCACCACCCTGGCCTGCCTGGAGGCGATGGCGATCCTGTTGGAAGAGGGTCTGCAGTTCCAGCCGGAGCGGCTGGAGCAGGCGGTGGGCTCCGATTTCTCCAATGCCACCGATGTGGCCGATTACCTGGTGGCTAAGGGGGTGCCGTTCCGGGAGGCCTACCAGTTGGTGGGAGGTCTGGTGAAGACCTGCCTCCAGGAGGGGATCCTGCTGCGGGATCTTCCTCTGGAGCGCTGGCAGGCTCTGCATGGGGCCTTTGAGGGCGACATCTACGCCGCCATTGCCCCCCGCCAGGTGGTGGCCGCCCGCCGCAGCGAGGGGGGCACCGCTTTTGAGCAGGTGCGGCTGCAGTTGCAGCGCGCCCAAGCCCGTCTTCAGGACTAATGTTCAGGGGCTGAATTTCGCCGGATCGGCCCCTTCGGCCCGTGAGCATTTTTGTAGGCAATCTCCCCTTCCGCGCTGAACAGGAGGATGTGGCTGAACTCTTCGCCCCCTACGGCGAGGTCACCAACTGCTTCCTGCCCCTGGAGCGCGACACCGGTCGCAAGCGCGGTTTCGCCTTCGTGGAACTCGCCGATGAGGACAGCGAGAACCGCGCCATCGATGGCCTGCAGGGGGCCGAACTGATGGGCCGGCCGCTGCGCATCAACAAGGCCGAGCCCCGCAGCAACGCTGGCGGTGGTGGCGGTGGAGGGGGTGGTGGCTATGGCGGCGGCGGCCCCCGCCGTGGCGGTGGTGGTTACGGGGGCGGAGGGGGCTATGGAGGCTCCGCTGGCGGCGGCAGCGCCTATGGCGATCGGGGCGGCGATCGAGGGGGTGATCGCGGTTCCGGTGCCCGTGGCTGGGAGGACCGCAGCTACGGCGGTGGTGGGGATTCCTTTGGCGACGGCCGCACCCGCCGCCGCCGCAGCAGTGGCGGGGGTGAGGAGGCCTAGAGCCCTCGCGCTTCCAACTGCTGGGCGGCCCGCTCCAGCACCTCCGGTCCGGCGCTGCGTTCCCCCGCGGCCTGGCCCAGGTCGCGGCGCCAGTGGCGTGCCCCGCTGACCCCTTCCACCACCTGCACCAGGTGACGGGCGATGGCCCAGAGCCGTCCACCGCTGCTGCACCAGCGTTCTGCGTAGGGGATCACCCCCCGCACCACCGTTGAAGCGGTCGCCTGGGGCTGGCTGGGGTCGTCGAACAGCTCCCGGTCCACGGCTGCCCAGCGCAGCGGGTGGTCGTAGGCGGCACGGCCCACCATCACCCCATCCACCTGCTGCAGCTGCTGCTGGCAGGTCTGCAGATCCTGCAGGCCGCCGTTGAGTTCGATCCGGAGCTGGGGGCGGTCGTGTTTGAGGGCGTGCACCAGCTCGTAGCGCAGCGGTGGAATGGTGCGGTTCTGCTTGGGGTCGAGCCCCTCCAGCCAGGCCTTGCGGGCATGCACGCTGAAGCGGGCGCAGCCCGCCGCCGCCAGCGCATCCACGAAGGCCAGCAGCTCGCCATAGGAATCGCGGTCATCGATGCCGATGCGGTGTTTCACCGTGACCGGCAGC
>JBEIQU010000122.1:0-5377 GCA_040376355.1 Prochloraceae cyanobacterium
CACCGGTGATGTTCTTCTGGAACCAGGGGAAGATCTTCTGGAAGGCCCGCGGCGTGTTGCGGAACAGGGGGGTGTCCGCCACGCAGCCCGGGTAGAGCGAGCTGAACACGATGCCGGTGGAGCCGTGCAGACGCCGGTGCAGCTCCTGGGTGGTGATCATGTTGCACAGCTTGCTGTCCTTGTAGGCCTTGCCGGGCTTGAACGGCTTGCCGTTGGCCATGGTGATCGGGGCCTTGAAGCCCGCTTTGAAGCCGCTGAGGTCGCCCAGGTCCGCCGGGGCGGGGATGGGGATCTTGCCCCCCAGCTCCTTGGAATTGGCGGTGACGGTGCCGAGGATCACCACCCGCTTGGAGGGGTGTTGGGAGGCCTGCAGTTGCGGCAGAAGCATCTGTACCAGCAGGAAGTGGCCCAGGTGGTTGGTGGCCATCGAGAGCTCGTAGCCCTGGGGTGAGCGCTCCGGTTGCTTCAGGCGCGGCTTGTACACCGCCGCATTGATCACCAGGGCATCGAGGCCGAAGCCCAGGGAGTCGACCAGGGTCTCCACGGCCACGCGCACGCTCTCGAGATCCCCCAGATCCATGCGGATGTGGTGCAGGCGATCGCGGGGGATCCCCAGACCATCGGCGGCTTCGGCGGCCCGGATGGGGTCGCGGTTGGCGGTGACCACGGTCCAGCCGCGATCGATCAGGGCCTTGGTGGCGTTGAGGCCCACCCCCGAGGTGGTGCCGGTGATCAGAACCGCGCCGGGGGCGCCGCCAGCGCTGGGGCTGCTGCTGCTGGAGCTGGTGACGCTGCTGACCATGGAGCCCGACGTTCGGCGGGCAACAACTTAGTGAGTGGCCTGGGGCTGGGCGCCGTTGCCTCCGGGCTGCTCAACAGTTGGAAATGGGGTGTTCGCTTGCGCCTGCGGTTGTTTCCACACCACGCGCATGCGGTTGGGGGCGATCCACTGGTCCTGCTCTTGGATCAGCTTCTGCTCACCACCGGTGCTGAACAGCTGATCGAAGCGATGCTGGGCCTTCAGCAATTTGGCCTGTTGAATGTCGAGCACCGCCCGGATCTCGCCATAGCGGTCGAGGCGCTCCTGGTAGGCCCCCGCCAGGCGGGCCAGGCTCACCAGGGCCACCAGGCCGATGCCCAACTTGAGGCTCAGGCCGATCAGGCTGCAGATCAGCTCCTGGCCAGGGGTGGAGGGGCGCAGTGCAGTGTTGGCCAGCACGGCCTCGCCCTGCTGCTCACCCTGCTGATCGGATGGCAGCGCGGATGGCAGGTTGCTTACGGGCGCAGCCGGACTCAGCTGCGTGGCCCTGCGGTCTCTGGTGTGTCCGGTGCTCCGGCCGGCTCGGCCACCTGCGCTGGGGCGGCGGGCGGCAGCGGTGGCGGAGCGGGTGAGACTCAAGGCCAGAGCGAAGGAGTGCGACCCGCTTGTAGCAGGCCGCAACCCCTCTGCCAAGGGATCAGGCGCGATAGAGGCTGGCGGCCAGACGCACGGCGAGCACACCGGCGTGGGCGGCCACCACCAGGGCAATCAGCACTTCAGCCTGGGTGATCGACGTCATGGCCTGAATCCAAAGCACACAGCAGTGGCATTCTTGCCCGCCCCACCAGGCTTGGCAGCACCCCGCGGCGGCCCTGTCACAGCTCGATACCCGGATCCTGCCGCCCATGGCTACGGTCAGCGGCTGTTGCCGGCCCCGGCTGTGACATCCAGCACCCCTGATGCCGCCCGTCAGCTCGATGCCACGGTGCTGATCGGCCCCGATCAGGTGCGTAGCCGCAGCTTGGCTCCGCTGGAGCTGTGGTTCAGCCTTGATCCGCAGGCGCTGTTGGCCCGCAGCGGTCAACTCAACCTGGAGTTTGCGTGGTCGCGACCGGACGACGACCCCCGTGAGCTCTCCGAGATCCCTGAGCTGCGCCTCTGGAGCCTGCGGGCCGATGCCCTCTGCCCCTGGCTGCCCCTACTGCTGGATCGCGGCAATGGCCAGCTCACCCGCCACGTGGCGATGCTGCTGCCGCATCAGTTCAGCCGCACCGAGGGGATTCGCTTCGCCCCCGACAGCCTGGAGCTGTGGATGACCCATCGGCTCTTCTTGCTGGATCACTGGTGCCGCAGCCATGGGCTCAACGCCCGCGGCAACCTCGAGCAGATGGCGGCGGTGCTCGGTTTCGAACTGGATGGCAGCTTCTGGCAGGGGCTCGACTAGCCCAGCGCCAGCTGCACGGCCCGGCGCAGGCCATCCACCGCCAGCAGCGCGCACAGCGCCCGCAGCAGCCACACCAGCTGGCTTTCGCTCACGCGCTGCAGCCGCGCCGCGGCCCATTGGGAGGCCAGGGCCGCCGTGCCCCCTAGCAGCAATCCGATCCCCAGGTCGGCGCGTCCATCGCTCCAGAAGGTGAGCGAGGCGGTGGCGGCGGAGGCGCACACCGCCAGGGTGCTGAGCCGGATGGCCTGGTACACCCGCAGCTTGAGCCCCTGCACCATCAGCGGCACCATCACCAGGCCGCCTCCGACCCCTAACAGCCCGCTCGACCAGCCCGCCACCAGCCCCACCGCGGCCAGGCCGGCCAGGGGCAGTGCCGCCACGCTCTCCGGCTGATCCTGGGGCGGCCGGATCACCACGGCGATCACGGCATACATCAGGCCCTGCAGCGCCAGCAGCTGCCAGCCCTGCAGTCCGTTGCCGGCCTGGCTGAACACCAGCGAGCCGGCGATGGCGCCACCGCAGATGCAGCCCAGGGCGGGTGTTGGCACCGCGCCGCTGCGCAGGTGGGCCCAGCTGCCCCCCATGGTGGTGGGCACGATCGCCAGGGTGCTGGTGGCCAGGGCCTGATGGGGCGAGAGCCCGATCCACAGCAGTAGCGGTGAAAAGATCAGACCACCACCGATGCCCAGCAGGCCCGACAGCAGCCCCGCCAGGATGCCCAACGGCAGCAGCGGCAGCAGATCCCAGGGCACGCGGCCGCCGACACGATTGGCTCCAGCATCCCCCATCACCCCGAGCTCCCCCGTGCCCTGGCGCTGGATCCCCCCGAACACCGCTGCGGGAGCCATCCAGATGGCCATCGACCGCTGGATGCTCGACCAGCTGGAGGCGGGCGGCTCCCCCTGCCTGCGCCTCTACCGCTGGAGCCGGCCCACCCTCTCCCTGGGGCGCCACCAGCGCCGCCTGGAACCCCATTGGCAGGCGTTGGCCGAGCAGGGGCTGCTGGAGCTGGTGCGGCGCCCCAGCGGCGGCCGCGCCGTGCTGCACGCCGGTGAGCTCACCTATGCCCTGGCCTGCCGCCCCGCCAGCGCCAACCGCGCGCAGGCCTACCGCGCCTGCTGCCATTGGTTGCAGGACGCCTTTGCACGGGCGGCTCTGCCCCTGGCCTTCGGTGGCGGTGCCGCCGGCAGCTCCTTCGGCGAGGCCCAGCAGCGCAGCAGTTGTTTCGCCACCGCCACCGCCGCCGACCTGGTGCACAGCGACGGCAGCAAGCGCATCGGCAGTGCCCAGCTCTGGCGCGGCCCGCACCTGCTGCAGCACGGCAGCCTGTTGTTGACGCCGCCGGCCCCCCTCTGGCAGCTGGTGTTCGGCGGTGCTCCCCCTGCCCTGGCACCGCTGCCCTGGGATGGCCCCGCCCTTGAGCAGGCCTTGCGCCACAGCGCTGAGCAGGCCCTGTGCGACGGGGGGCTGGTGGAGCAGCCCCTTAGCCCTGAGGAATGCCAACAGATCGCACGGATGGCGTCGCTCTGATCGGCGGGGGCGTCCGGCCTGCGGCCTATTCGCCGCTGGCTTCGATCGCCCGGGCCACCGCCGGCAGCCCCATGCCCAGGGGGTAGACCCCCTGGCGCCGGGCCGCCTCGAGGATCGGCGCCGGCAGGCGCACCCGCAGCCGCTCCAGCACTCGCTCCGCCAGGTCGGGCCGTTCCAGGGTGCCGCTGGGCAGGCCGGCGGGGCTGAGCACCAGCAACCGCGGCGTGTCGGGTTGATCGAGTTGCAGCACCGCCTGCCAGAGGGGGGCGTCGTCGCGGATGCTGGGCAGCTGATCGAGGGGCTGCAGGTGGTCGCCGATGCGTTCGCTGTCCCAGCGCTGCACCGGCAGCGTTTGTAGGGGGGCATCGCTGATGGTGCCGCGCCAGCGGCCCTGGTCGGTCACCAGCAGCCAGTCCGCAGGCCCCTGGCTGTCCTGCAGCCGCAGGCGGCTCAGGTCCCGCAGGGTGGCGCTGGCCTCCAGCACCCGGTAGCGGCGCTGGGCGGCATCGCGCACCTTCAGCTCCCGCAGCACCGCCTGCAGGGCGAGCAGTTGGGTCTGGTTGCGGGCGGCCCCCAGGCCAAACCAGCCCAGCAGCATCAGCCACAGGCCACCGGCACTGCCGCCCCGCAGCAGCAGCACCACCCCTAGGCCGATGGCCAGCAGCGATAGGAAGCGGCCGCTGGCGGTGGCCACCTGAATGCCCTTGCGCTGGCTGCCGGTGACCTGCCACACCAGTGCCTTGAGGATCAGGCCCCCATCCAGGGGTAGACCCGGCAGCAGATTGAACAGGGCCAACAGCAGGTTGAGCCCCGCCAGTTCATTCACCATGGCGCCGAGCAGCGGCGAGGCATGGGCGGCCCCATGGCTACCGGCCAGCAGCAGCACCGCCAACAGCAGGCTCACCGCCGGGCCTGCGGCCGCCACCTGCAGAGCCCCCAGGGCGGTGGGGCATTCGCGCTCCACGCTGGCTACTCCCCCCAGCAGAAACAGGGTGATGCTGCGCACCTGCACCCCCTGGCGGAGCGCCACCAGGGAATGGCCTAGCTCGTGCAGCAGCACTGACACGAACAACAGCAGCGCCGTGAGCAGACCCACCCCCCACAGCAGGGGGGCACCGATGGCCGCCTGGCTCAGCTGGCGGCTGAACTGCTGCTGGAAGGCCACCGTGGCCAGGGCCAGGATCACGAACCAGCTCGGGTGGATCCGCAGGGGGATGCCGCGGATGCTCAGCAGCTGCCAGCCTTCTCCCACGCACCCGCGCCCAATGCCACGATCCTAGAAAGATCGGCCCCGTTCGGCCTTCCGCCATGCCGCTGCAGCCGCCCACACCCCGGCCCTGGCTGAAGGTGTGTGGCTTGCGCCAGCCCGCGCAGGCGGCGGCGGTGGCTCGGCTGGGGGCCGATGCCATCGGTGTGATCGCCGTGCCTGCCTCACCCCGTTGGCTCGAGCCCGAGGCCCGGGAGCCCCTCTTTGCGGCCGTGGCCCAGGCCAACCCCCTGTGCTTGGGGGTGCTGGTGGTGGCCGATCCCGACGATG
This sequence comes from Prochloraceae cyanobacterium, assembly GCA_040376355.1. Lineage (GTDB taxonomy): Bacteria > Cyanobacteriota > Cyanobacteriia > PCC-6307 > Cyanobiaceae > Vulcanococcus. The sequence goes on from JBEIQU010000122.1 coordinate 5,272, forward strand.
CCCTGCTGCCGCAGCTGCGGCCGGAGCGGGGCCATCGGGTGCTGCAGCTGCATGGCTCCGAATCGGTGCAACGGTGCCGGCAGCTGCGTCAGGCCCTGGGGCCGGA
>JBEIQU010000231.1:0-3317 GCA_040376355.1 Prochloraceae cyanobacterium
GGGCCGCACCAATGGCGTCGTACACCACGGCAGCGGGGTCAGCGTTGGCCGATGGATTGGACACCACGGTGACGCCGCTGCGCTCCCCCCACACCTGCACCTGCTGCACGGCGGCGGCACGGAAGGTGTCAGCGGCGGCGATCAGACAGCTGTAGCCGCTGCGAATGGCCAGGTTGGCCAGCTTGCCGAGGGTGGTGGTCTTGCCCACGCCGTTCACCCCCACCAGTAGCCACACATTCAGACGGCCGCGCTCCGGCGCCAACAGGGCGGAGCCGCTGGCCTGGATCGGAGTGTCCAGCAGGTTGCGCAGCTGCTGCTTGAGGAAGCGGATGCCCTCCTGGGGCTCTACCACCTCCTCATTGAGGCGCTTGCGTAGGGCCTCCAGCACCTGATCGGTGGCCTGCACCCCCACATCCGCCCGCAGCAGCAGGGTTTCCAGGTCGTCGAGCACCTCGGGGGTGAGGGGGTCATCGCCCAGGTTTTCCAGCAGCTGGGTAACGAAGCCCTGGCGGGTCTTCTCCATGCCGCGGCGCAGGCGCCCCAGCCAATCGATTTCCTCCAGGGAGATCTGATCGAGCTGGCGGCCCTGGGCCGCCAACACGTCGGCCGACCAGGTGAAGTCATCGTCGAAAGCCCCGAGCTGGGGGGCCGCCTCATCGGCCGGGGCCGCGGGGATGGGGGCGGGCACCGGCGCCGGTGGGGTGTCGATCGCCCGTTCCAGCAACTCCTGCTGGCGCTGGGCCCGTTGGGCCGCGGCCTGCTCCAGCAGCGACAGGCCCGCTGGCGGGGCAGCTGCAGGCTCGGGCTGGGCTGCGGGCTCGAGCTCAGGCTCGGGAACCGTGACGGGGGGTTCGACAGCCGCGGGGGTCGATGGTGCGGTGGTTGGTGGTGCTGAAGGCTCGGGGGCCGCCTGTTGTTTCTCCGCCTCCTGCTGGGCCTTGAGGCGGGCATAGGCCTGGCGCGCCCACTCCAGGGCGTCCTGATCCACACCAGAGTCAGCGGCGGGGGCCGCCGGAGCCGCCTCAGCCACCGCAGGGGCGTCGGGCTGTTCAGGCGGCTCCGGGCTGTCGCCGTTCTCCGGGGCCCCGCTGCGGGTGAACCAGTCGTAAACCATGGCCGACCTAGCGCTGGGCGGGTGCGCTGGTAAAGCGCCGCAGCACGCCGTTGATCATGCGGCGGCCCTGCTCATCGCTGTAGCGGTTAGCCAGTTCCACCGCCTCGTTGCAGGCCACGGCGGCGGGGGTCTGGAACTGCTCGATCTCCACGGCCGCCAAACGCAGAATGTCGCGGTCGATCCGGGGGAGCCGGGTGAGCCGCCAACCTTCCATCACCGCATCCAGCCGCTGATCCAGATCGATGCGGCTGCGCAGCACGGCCCGGGCACGGTCCACGGCGGCGCGGCGAATCTCCTCCTGGTCGGAGAGCATCAACAGCCGCGGCAGCTCCAGGCTGGCCGACAACCGATTGAGTCCCTGCTCGGCATGGGCAAGGCCGTCCTGCAGGTGCTGGCGCACCTTGGGCATCTGTTCAGCACTGCCTTCGTCCTGAAGTTCGCTATCAAGCAACCGCTGCTGGGCCTCCTGCAGCTCCGTGGCCGCCTGATCGAGGGCCTCACGGACGTGCTGGCTGAGGGTGGTGAGGGCCTGCAGCAACAGGGCATCCAGCGCCGGATCCGCCGCAGGGGCCGCAGCGCCACCGCCGCCGGACGACGCTCGGTCACTCACCTGACCCAGCATCAGCAGGGCCAGTTCGCGGGCAACGGTGCGGCTCTGCATCAGGCCTTATTGGTGGGGAGAGGGGAATAGGCCGGCGCACGCAGCTGGGCCAACAGGCTCGAGAAACTGCGGCTGGCCGGGGTTTCGCGCTCGTCAGGGTTGACGATGCCCGCGGAAATGATCGTGCGGAAGGCGTCCTCCACCGAGAGATCGAGGTCCTTCACCGAGCCCTCCGGCACCACGGCGTACCAGCCGGTGGTGGGGTTGGGGGCGGTGGGGATGAACACGCTCAGCATCGGCTTCTCAAAACCCGCGGAAAGGGTGGCCCCCAGCACACCGGTCACAAACCCCAGGGCATAGAGGCCCTCGCGGGGGTACTCCACCAGCACCACACGGCGAAAGCGGCTGGAGTTGTCGCGCAGGAAGGTTTCCAGCAGCTGCTTGAGGGTCTTGTAGACCGAGCCGGCCACGGGAATCCGCTGCAGGGTGCCCTCGCCGAACTCCAGCAGCCAGCGGCCCACGATGTTGCGGGCCATCAGGCCGATCAGCAGGATCGCCAGCAGGGGCACCAACAGGCCCAACCCCAGGTTGATCAGCTCCTGGAGCAGGGGGTTGAGGGTATTGAACGGATTGAGCTGCTTGGGGATCGAGGTGAGAAACGCCAGCACGAAGCGGCTCACCGTGGTGGCCAACCAAATGGTGGTGGCCAATGGGATGACCACCAGCAGCCCGGCGATCAGGTCGTTCTTGAGGTCCTGCTGGAGACGGTCACCCAGCGGCTGCTCAGGTCTAGGACTGGCTTGCACCTACGAGGGCCGGGGGAACCGGAGAACAGCGGGTAGCTGCAACTTAGCCAGCCGGCCTCACAGCACAGCGACCAGGGCCAGCAGGGTGAACGCCGCCACCAGCACCAGCGAGGTGCCGGTGCCGCCGATGCGGCGCTGATTGGCGGCCAGATCGCGGCGGTTTTCGGCCTGCTTGAGCTGATCCTCCGCCTGCTGCAGCTGACGGTCCATGAACGACTTAGCGATCTGCTGCTTCTCGGCTTCGCTGGCATCGGCGGGGATCTGACCGGCCTGCTCCCCCTGCAGGATCACCTGGTCAATCACCTGGGGGTTCTCCAGCTGGGAGCGGGCCATGGCCAGCTGACCGCCCTGGGCCAGCAGGGCCTGGTTGGCCTGGTCGCTGAGGGCGCGATCGCCGCTGATGGTGACCGGGATGGTGATCAGCAGCCCAAGGGCCAGCAGGCCGCTGACGATGCACACGAACAGACGCAGGGGCGTGCGGCCAGGCACCGGCTCATCGAGGCGGGCGCCAATCAGCATCAGCAGCATGCCCACGAACGCCATCGGCGACTGGGTGATCAGCGTGGTGGACACCAACTGGCGGAAGCTTTCATCGCCCCACCCGTTCACCGCCAGCACGGCGAGCAACTGCAGCGCCAGCAACACCACCAGGGTGAGGCCGAGCCAACGGAACAGGGTGGCGAAGCGGCCGGACGCTGCTGAACTCACAGTGGAACTAACGCAATCGCGCAATCGTAGGGGCGGTGAATCGAGCCGACACGATCAAGGCCCAGGCCCGGCAGCTGGGGTTTGACCC
>JBEIQU010000263.1:0-2629 GCA_040376355.1 Prochloraceae cyanobacterium
GCCACACAGGCCACACCGATCAGCCAGGCCGTGCTGCAGAACTACATCGATGTGGTGTCGATCAACATGTGCACCCTGCTTAAGGCGAACGTGGCCTACCCCACCACCTACCAGGCCGCTGTTAGCACCATCGCCACCATCGTGATCAAGGACTACGGCGCCATGATCGATGGCATCAATGGCAATCAGCCGATGACCAACGACCGCGTCTTCAACGGCACCGCGGTGGATCTAGCGGTCGACAACTCCGTGCGTTGCCCATCGCTGATTCCGCCGGCTGAGCTGCAGCGGCTTCAGAACTACATCAAAGCCAACAAGCCCAGCTCCTGAACCGCTGCATTGGGGCTGCAAACCCTGGTCAGACAACACCGTGGGGGGCCTTGGCATTGCACAGTGCCAGGGCCTGCACATCACGGATGCGGATCCCCACGGACCCCTACGGCTTAGAGGGATTGGCCTGTGACCTGGCCAGGCAACTTCGACCCGTCAACCTCCTCTATCTGGCTGAGTTGCTGCAGCACCACGCGCACCGCCGCAGCTCGGTGCTCAGCGCTGAACAGCAATGGCGGGATCAGCCGCTGGAAGCGGGCAGATCGAAGCTCAGCTGTTCCGCTGCCGTGGAGTCCGCAGCACCTTGGCGACGTGACGCAACGGAGCGTCGCCGACGCGAACTTGACAAGCCAGAGCGACGCGAACCATGGCGCTGCTGAATGGCATCCGCCACAGCGGCAAAACCCTGCTCACGTCGCAACGCCCAGAGACGATCGCGGGCCATCGCCGCCGCCTGCTGCCAATCCACCATGGGGTGCGGGTAATCACGCCCCAACACGCAGCCGCAGCGCTGCTGAACCGCAAGCGGCATGGTCCAGGGTTGGTGTAGGTACACCGCTGGCACCGCGGCCAGCTCAGGCAGCCAGCGCCGAATGAATTGGCCTTGGGGATCGTGGTCAAGCCCCTGCTTGAGGGGGTTGTAGATGCGGATCGTGTTGATGCCGGTGGTGCCCGCCTGCATCTGGCACTGGCTCCAATGGATCCCGGGTTCGTAGTCAACGAACAGACGGGCTAGATGGAGGCCGCTCTCTCGCCAAGGCAACCAGAGCTGATAGCTCGCCACCGACTGCAACATCGCCCGCATGCGGAAGTTGAGCCAGCCGCTCTGCCGCAACGACCGCATGCAGGCATCCACAAAGGGCAAGCCGGTCTGCCCCGTGCTCCACGCCTGCAGGCGTGCGGCATCGGATTGCCGCAGCCCGGCGGTGCTGGGATGCAGCTCGCGGAACTCCAGATCGGGCTGATCCTCGAGTTTCTGCATGAAATGGCAATGCCAGTGCAGCCGCTCGTCGAAGCGCTGCAGGGCCAGAGGCCAGCGGCCGGTACCGTTCTGAGCAGCCAGTTCAACGCGGCGAACGCGCGTGGCCTGCACCACGTCGCGCAGCGACAGGGTGCCCCAACTGAGATGGGGCGACAGGCGTGAACAACTGTGGGCGGCGGTGAGGGGGCTGGAGAGTTCGGCGTGGTAGCGGCGACTGCGTCGCGCCAGAAAGCTGCTGAACAACGCGGCGCCCTCGGCGCGGCCGCCCCGTTGCCGGCCTGGCACCGGATCCGACTCCAGCGCGAGATCGGCCGCGGACGGAATCGCCCCGGGGTTCAGCCCCGGCAAGGGCAACAGCCCCCCGGGCAGCGGCGCGGGCGGCTCCGCCATGCGTTCCTCCCAGCGCGTTGCCCAGCCCCGTCGGCTGGGCAACGGCCGCACCACACCCCCCTGGGGGATCTCGCTCCAGGCAATGCCCTGGCTGCGACACCACTGCGCCACCCGTCGATCGCGGGCGAAGGTGAAGCCATTGCCGGTTTCCTCGTGGCTCCACAGGCCGGCGATGCCGAAGCAACGCTGCGCCTGCTCCAGCACCTCCAACACCGAGCCACACCGCACCACCAGCGGTTGACCCAACGCAGCCAGGGCCTCCCGCAACTCCAACAGACACTCCCGCACAAACAGCCACTGCCGCGCCGAGGCATCCGGCTGCTGCCACAGCTCCGGCTCCACCACGTACAAGGGCAACACCGCCCCGCGCCGGGCGGCCTCCAACAGGGGCCGGTGATCCACCACGCGCAGATCCCGCTTGAACCACACCACCTGCAGCGGGCCGAAGCTGGCGGTGGGCATGGGCCCGGGGCGGCGGTGGCGCGACCCTAGGCGGACGATCTGGGAGAGTGCAGCCCCCGGCACAGCGCCCATGGACTCCGCTGACACCGCCTCAGTGGCCCTGCTCGCGCTGGTGCTGCTGGCGGCGCTGATGCTCAGCGCCCGCAGCTAGGGCCATCGCAGCGGGATTGCATCGCCAGGGCCGCAATGATCCGTGCGGGAAGCGCAGATCTCCACCTTTGAGAGAGATCTAGCCCTCGGCCAGGCTGTCATCAATAGGACGGAAAGGCCCATTTCAACCTTTCCATGAAGGCACTGAGAACCGCGTTGGCCCTCGCCCTGATGGCCCCAACTCCGATGCTCGCCGCTTCATCGGCCGACATCAAGGCCACCGGCAGCATCGCCACCTTCTGCAACATCACCAACCAAGGCGGCCCGATCGCCATGGCCCCGACAGCGGAAGGCGACAAGCTCAGCGGCACAGGC
>JBEIQU010000142.1:0-4799 GCA_040376355.1 Prochloraceae cyanobacterium
AACTGGAGCTGCGCTTTGGTCGCGAGCGCTGCGAGCGCTGGGGCCCTCGCAGCCTGGATCTGGATCTGCTCTGGTGGGGTCCACTGCAGTGCCAGAGCGAGCGCCTGGTGTTGCCGCATCCCCTGTGGGGGCAGCGCCCATTTGTGTTGGCTCCGCTGGCGGCCCTCCAGGGGGAGGCGCCGCAACCCGAGTGGCCGCAGCCCTTGCCCGGACGCCACGGTTGGCCGGAGTGAGCTTCACCAGAGCCAGGGCACGCCGCAGTGCTGAAGGTGCACGTCGCCGCTCACCACGGTGAGGTTGTGGCGTTGGGCCTGGGCCAGGAGCATCCGGCCGGTGGCGTCGATCGGCGCCTTGGCTGCCCGTTGCGGCCATTGCCCTGCCAGGAGGGCATCATGGGCGCTGATCTCCAGCAGCAGGAAGTCGTCCTGCCGGATCAGCTCCGGCAGCTGCCAGATCACCGGGCTGAGCTCGGGCAGCTGCCCCCGCTGGTGGGCCAGGCTCAGTTCCCACAGGCTGGCGGCGCTCACCAGCACCGCTTGCTCGCGATCCTGCAGCCGCTCCAGCACCTTTGGGGTGAGCAGCCGGGGGCTGATCCACCACCACAGCAGCACGTGGGTGTCGAGCAACAGGCCCATGGGGGCTGGTTTCAGGCCCGCGCCGCGGGCTGCAGGAGCAGCCGTGGTGCCTGCAGTGGCCCGAGCCGCCGCAGCCGTCCCGGTTGCCGTTGGGGTGCCGGAGCCAGGCCCCGGCTGTCCAGGGGCAGCAACTGCGCCCAGGGGCGGTTGTGTTTCATCAGCAGGAAGGCTTCGCCGGCATGGGCGCGGTCCATCAGTTCCGCGAGGCGCTCGCGGGCGGCATGGGCATTGATCCGCTGGGGCGCTGGTGAGGCGGGCATGGGGGTTGGTGTGGGGACGTGTCCAGGGGTGGTACCAAACGCCGGCGGAAGTGGTCCCACCCTTGGAGGCATTTGGGGAGAGCATTCCCCGCCCGCGGCACCACGGCCCCAACCGGATGCCTGCGATGCTGGCGGGGTTGCTCAGCCCGTCATTCCATGGCGCCCCTGCCCGCCCCGGAGCCCGCGCGCCATCTCGAAACCAGCGCCAGCCTCGATGCCCGCAAGCTGCGCTTTGAGATCAACCGGCTGCAGTTGCCGATGGGGCTTGAGGGCAGTTTTGGGGTGATCAAGCACCCCGGGGCCTCGCTGGCGGTGCCCGTGCTGGAGGACGGACGGGTCGTGATCCTGCGCCAGTACCGCTTCGCCGTGGCCACGCGCCTGTTGGAATTCCCTGCAGGCACCCTGGATCCGGGCGAAACGCCGCTGTCCACCATGCAACGGGAGCTGCAGGAGGAGGCCGGCTACAGCGCTAGCCAGTGGGATGAGCTGGGGGCCATGCTCCCGTGCCCCGGCTACTCCGATGAGGTGATCTATCTGTTTTTGGCCCGCCAGCTGACGCCGCTGCAGGAGCAGCCCGCCGGCGACGACGACGAAGACCTGGAGGTGCTGCTGCTGGAACCCGCCGCCCTCGATGCCGCCATCGCCAGCGGTGATGAGTACCTCGACGGCAAAAGCATCACCGCCTGGTACCGCGCCAAGCAGCTGCTGGGGCTCTGATGGCAGCGGAGCGCTGGCTGTTCTGGCACCGCCGCGATCTGCGCCTGGCGGACAACCTGGGGCTGGCGGCGGCCGCGGCGGCCACCCCGGCGGTGACGGGGGTGTTCGTGCTTGACCCCGCCATCCTGGGGGCCCCCGATATGGCCCCGGCCCGGGTGTGGTTTCTGCTGGAGAGCCTGGCGGAGCTGCAGCGGCGCTGGTGTGAAGCGGGCAGCCGCCTGCTGGTGCTGGAGGGGGACCCGGCTGAGCTGCTGCCGCGCCTGGCCCAGGCCCTGGGGGCGGCGGTGGTGGCCTGGAACCGCGATGTGGAGCCCTATGGCCGTGCCCGCGACCGCCAGGTGGCGGCGCAGTTGCAGGCCCAGGGCTGCCGGGTGCTGGTGGATTGGGACCAGTTGCTGGTGGCTCCGGAGGCGCTGAAAACCGGAGCTGGCGATCCCTATCGGGTGTACGGCCCCTTCCTGCGCAACTGGCGCGGCCAGGTGACCCGCAGCGTTGTGGCGCCCGTGGCGGCTCCGCAGGGCCTGCTCGACATCGATCCGGCTGCCCTGGTGGGCCCCGCGGCGGCCCTGTGGCGCCAGCTTCCCGTGCGAGACAGCCTGCCCAGCCTGGCGGAACTAGGCCAAACGTTCACTGGGGCGGAGCTTTGCCCGTGCCGCCCCGGCGAGGCCGCGGCCCAGGCCCAGCTGGCGGCGTTCTGCGACGGCGGTGGCCTGCTCACCTACGAGCCTGGGCGCAACATCCCCGCCGATGCGGGCACCTCGGGTTTGAGTGCGGCCCTCAAGTTCGGCACCCTCAGCCCGCGGCAGGCCTGGGCAGCAGCCCAGGGGGCCAAGGAGCTGGCCCGCAGCTCCGAGCAGCTGGAGTCGATCGCGGTGTGGGAGCAGGAGCTGGCCTGGCGGGAGTTTTATCAACAGGCCCTGTTTCACTTCCCCGAGCTGGCGGAGGGGCCCTACCGGCCCCAGTGGCGCCACTTCCCCTGGGACAACCACCAGGGCCACTACGAAGCCTGGTGCGAGGGCCTCACCGGCATGCCGATCATTGATGCGGCGATGCGCCAGCTCAACCAGAGCGGCTGGATGCACAACCGCTGCCGCATGATCGTGGCCTCCTTCCTCGTGAAAGACCTGATCTGCGATTGGCGTTGGGGGGAGGCCGCCTTCATGCAGCGGCTGGTGGATGGGGATCTGGCGGCGAACAACGGCGGCTGGCAGTGGAGCGCCAGCAGCGGCATGGACCCCAAGCCCCTGCGGATCTTCAATCCCGCCACCCAGGCCAGCAAGTTCGACGCCGACGCCAGCTACATCCGCACCTGGCTGCCGGAACTGCGCCACGTGGCCACCGCCGACCTGATCAGCGGCGAGATCGCCCCGATGGAGCGGCGCGGCTACCCCGCTCTCTTGGTGAACCACAAGCAGCAGCAGGCCCGGTTCAAGGCGCTCTATGCCGCCCTGCCGCGGGGGTGAGGCGTTTGCTGTAGGCGGTGCTCAGGCCGCCAGGGCTTGTGCGGTGCCTGCACCTGCAGCGCCAATGGCGGCGCCACCCGTGAGGCTGAGCAGCACGTCGATCACGCGCTCCAGCTGGGCGGCGCTGAGTTCGGGGAAAATCGGCAGGCTCAGCACTTCCGAGCAGAGCCGTTCGGTGATCGGTAGTGAGCCAGGCCCGTAGCCCAGGGAGGCGTAGGCCGGCTGGCGGTGGATCGGGATTGGGTAATAAATGATCGTGGTGATGCCTTGATCCTGAAGCTGCTGCTTGAGCCAGTCGCGGCAGCAGGCCTCCGGCAGGCCGAAGCTGGCGCTATCGGACGAGGGCGTGCAAGCGGGCTGACCGCTGCCATTGCTGCAGGCCGGCTGTGGGCTGCAGGCGGGCACGCGCACCACGAATTGGTTCCAGCTGTGCCCTTCGGGCCCTGCTTCCGGCAGGGCGATGGTTTGGGCGCTGCTCAAGCCCTGGCGGTAGGTGGCGGCGATGGTTTGGCGCCGTTGCACCCACTGGCTTAGCAACGGCAGTTTCACGTTGAGCACCGCCGCCTGGATGGCGTCGAGGCGGCTGTTGTAGCCGAGCTCGGTGTGCAGGTAGCGCCGCGGCATGCCGTGCACCGCCAGCTCCCGCATGCGTTGGGCCAGGGCCTGATCACGGCAGGTCACGGCACCGCCGTCGCCGGCACCCCCGAGGTTTTTGGTGGGGAAGAAGCTGAAGCAGCCCACATCGCCCCAGCTGCCCACGGGCCGGCCGGCCCAGCTGGCGCCGCTGGCCTGGGCGCAGTCTTCCACCACCTTGAGGCCGTGGCGCTGGGCGATGGCGCACACCCGCTCCATGTCCACCGGGCGGCCGAACAGGTGCACCGGCAGCAGCGCCTTGGTGGCCGGTGTAATCGCGGCCTCGAGCTGCTCCAGGTTGATCAGGTAGGAGCTTTCCTCTACATCCACAAACACCGGCGTGGCGCCCACGGCGCTGATCGCTTCGGCGGTGGCGAAAAAGCTGAACGAGCAGGTGATCACCTCATCGCCAGGGCCGATCCCCAGGCCGCGCAGCGCCAGGATCAGGGCATCGGTGCCGCTGTTGCAGCCGATGGCGTAGGGGCTGGCGGTGCTGGTGGCAAAGGCCTGCTCAAAGGCGGAGATCACCCCTCCACCGATGTACTGGCCGCTGCGTAACACCTGCAGAACGGCGGCATCGAGCTGCTCTCCGAGTTGATCGAGCTGCTCTTTGAGGCTGAAGGGGGGCACCTGCATGAAGGCAACCTTAAGGCCCCTGTTCGGTTCCCCGATCTCGCTCGGGATGCCATTTGATGTTGCAGCCAATCGAGGGGCGCTGATCCGGATCGATGGGTTTGCCCTGGAGCAGGGCCTCAATGGCCCCGCGCAGGTCGCGGCCATTGAGGGGTTGGTCGTTGCCGGGCCGGCTGCCATCGAGTTGGCCGCGATACGCCAGCCGGTGGCTGGCATCAAACAGGTAGAGGTCGGGCGTGCAGGCCGCCTGAAAAGCCCGGGCCACGACCTGGCTGTCATCCGCCAGGTAGGGGAACCGCCAACCATGGCTGGTGGCCTGGCCCGTCATTTCGGCGGGGCCATCCTGGGGATGGGTGGTGAGGCTGTTGCTGCGGATGGCCACAAAGGCCACCGAATGGCTGAAGTCGGCCTGCAGGCGGGTGAGTTCCGGCTCGATGTGCTTCACAAACGGGCAATGG
>JBEIQU010000207.1:0-3668 GCA_040376355.1 Prochloraceae cyanobacterium
CCTCGCCCCCGGAATCCATCGCCATCGGCCGCGGCGAAGCGGTGGCCCTCAATTTCCGTGAAACCGCCCCGCAGGCCGCCGGCCCCGATCTGTTTCTCAACCCCGATGGCAGCGTCAACCGCGAGCGGGCCCTGCGCAGCCCCCTGAGCACCGCTGTGCCCGGCAGCGTGGCGGGGCTCCTCCAGGTGCAGGAGCGCTACGGCTGTCTCCCCTTGGCGAAGGTGATGGCCCCGGCCATCGCCCTGGCGGAGCAGGGCTTTCCGGTGGGAGCTGAATTGAGCGCGTCCCTGGCGGCGGCGGCTCCGCTGTTGAAGGCTGACCCCACCAGTGCCCGCCAGTTCTTCAAGGCCGATGGCCGGCCCTACCGCCCCGGCGAGCTGCTGCGCCAGCCGCAGCTCGCCGCCAGCCTGCGCTGCATCGCCCGCGAGGGGGCGGGGTGCTTCTACCGCGGCCGTGTGGCCCAGGCCCTGGTGCGGCTGATGCGCCAGCGCGGCGGATTGATTACGGCGGCGGATCTGGCGGCCTATCGGGCCCCCTGGATGACGCCGCTGTCGGCACCGTTCCGCGGCCACCGCGTGCTCACCATGCCGCCCCCCAGCGGCGGTGGGGCCACCTTGCTGCAGCTGTTGCAGGTGCTGGAGCCCCTCGATTTGGCGGCCACGGGCCTCAACAGCGCCGCCACCCTGCACCCGATGGTGGAGGCGATGAACCTGGCCTACCGCGATCGCAACCGGTTGTTGGGGGACCCAGCCCAGGTGGTGATGCCCCTGGAACGGCTCTTGAGTGGGAGCTATGCCGCCCAGCAACGGCAACGCATCAGCGCCGATCGCCATCGCCCGGCGGCTGAGCTGGAGGCAGAGCCCAGTCGGCTGTCGGAGGGCACCAACACCACCCATCTGTCGGTGGCGGACCGCGATGGCGGCCTGGTGGCCCTCACCACCACCCTGAATACCGCCTATGGCACTGGCAGCAGCGTGCCGGGGGCTGGCTTCCTGCTCAACAACGAGATGGACGACTTCACCGCCAAGCCCGGTGCCCCCAATGCCTATGGCCTGCGCCAGGGGCAACAGAACGCCATTGCCCCGGGGCGCCGGCCATTGAGTTCGATGACCCCCACGCTGGTGTTCCGGGGGGATGGAACACCGCTGCTGGCCACCGGTAGCCCCGGCGGCAGCCGCATCATCACCACGGTGTTGCAGGTGCTGCTCAACCGCCTGGTGCATGGGCTCAACCTGGCCTCTGCGGTGGCTGAGCCCCGCATTCACAGCCAGCTGTGGCCCGATCAGATCAGCATCGAGCAGGGCCTCAGCCCCGACACCCTGCGGCTGTTGCAGCAGCGGGGGCATCGGGTGCTGCTCACCCCTGCCATGGGTTCAGCCAATTCGGTGGAGGTGCTGCCCGAGGGCCGCGGCAGCCTGGGGGTGGCCGATCCGCGGCGACTGGGGGCGGCGGCGGTGGTAGAGCTGCCCTGGCCCTAAGCGGCCCTGCGCCTCAGCCGCTCCCCAGGTAGGCCTCCCGCAGGGCGGGGTTGCCCAACAGCTCCGAGGCGGTGCCCTCCAGGGTGAGCGCACCGGCGTCGAGCACGTAGCCACGGTCGGCGATGTCGAGGGCGGCCTGGGCGTTTTGTTCCACCAACAGGATCGTCAGCCCCTCGGCATGCAGGCTGTGCAGGGCCCCCATCACTTCGGCCACCAGCTTGGGGGCCAGGCCCAGGCTGGGTTCATCGAGCATCAGCAGGGTGGGCCGCGCCATCAACGCCCGCGCGATCGCCAGCATCTGCTGTTCACCCCCCGAGAGGGAGCCCGCCGCCTGGGTGCGCCGTTCCGCCAGGCGGGGGAAGAGGTCATAGCAGCGGTCTAGGTCGTGGCGGATGGCGTTGCGGTCGCGCCGCAGCCAGGCCCCCAGCTCCAGGTTGTCGGCGACGCTCTGGCGGGCCAGCACCCGCCGCCCCTCCGGGCAGTGGGCGATGCCCAGCTTCACCGTGCGTTCGGTGCGCAGGCCGTTGATCACTCCACCGTTCCAGCGCAGGGTGCCTGCCGTGGCCGGCACCAACTGTGAGATCGCCCGCAGGGTGGTGCTTTTGCCGGCGCCATTGGAGCCCAGCAGAGTCACCAGCTCGCCCTGCCGCACCACCAGGTTCAGGCTGCGCAGGGCGGTGACACCGCCGTAGCGGACGGTGAGGTCTTCGAGTTGCAGCAGCGGCGCCGTCATGGCTGCCCCCCGAGATAGGCCTCGATGACTGCGGGGTCGTTGCGCACCGCATCCGGGGTGCCCAGGGCGATGCGACGCCCAAAATTCAGCACCGCCAGCCGATCACACAACCCCAGCATCAACGGCACGTTGTGCTCAATGATCAGCACGGTGAGGTCGAAGCGGTTGCGAAGGCTGCGGATCAGATGGCGCAGCTCCTCCTTCTCCGTGGGGTTCATGCCGGCGGCCGGTTCGTCGAGCAGCAACAGCTCCGGCGTGTTGGCCAGGGCCCGGGCGATTTCCAGCCGCCGGCGGTCGCCATAGGAGAGGCCTGCGGCCAGCTGATCCCCCAGGTGGCCGATCTCCAGCAACTCCAACAGCCCCTGGGCCCGCTCCAGCAGTTGGCGATGGTGGCGGCGGGCGAGGGGAGTGCCCAGCAGGGCGGCAGGCCAGCTGAGTCGGGCGTGGCGGTGCAGCCCCACCAGCACGTTGTCGCGGCAGCTCAGCGATTGGAACAGCCGCAGATTTTGGAAGGTGCGGGCGATGCCCAGCCGGGCGATGCGGTTGGCATCCATGCCATGGATGGCTCCACCACGCCACAGCACTTCGCCGCTGCTGGCGGGCGTGACCCCGGAGATCAGGTTGAACAGAGTGGTCTTACCGGCGCCGTTGGGGCCCAGCAAGCCGAAAATCTCGCCGGCTTGCACCTCCAGATCGATGGCGTCGAGGGCCTGCAGGCCGCCGAAGCGCACCCCCAGGTGGCGGGTCTGCAGCAGCGGAACCGTGGTGCTCATGGGCCCTCGCTCCGGGGCGCCAACGGGGGGATGCGGCGCACCAGCCGCACCAGCCTTTGCAGCCGTTCAGGGGTGATCAGCCCCTGGGGCAGTAAGAGGGGCCCCACCAGAATCACCAGGCCAAACACGATCAGGCGCAGGTCGCCGATCGGGCGCAGCAACTCCGGCAGGGCGGTGAGGGTGAGGCCCCCCAGCACCGGGCCAGCCCAGGTGCGGGAGCCGCCGAACACCACAAAGGCCAGGGTGGTGATGCTGGCGTCGAAGTTCCCCAGCCGCGCGTTCCAGGAGTTGAGGAAATGGGCGCTGATCACGCCGGTGATCGCCGCCACCACGGCACTGAGCACGAAGGCCACCAACTTGGTGCGGTCGGTGTCGATGCCCTGGCAGGCCGCGGCCAGTTCGTCTTCACGGATGGCCTCCATGGCCCGACCAAGCCGTTGACGCTCGAGCCGATCGCACAGCCAGCTCACCAAGGCCAGGGCGATCAAGGTGAACAGGGCATAGCCCTCCGGATCCAGGAAGGGCTGGGGGATGCCAAAGATTCCCACCGCGCCCCCGAGCGACTCCTGGTTGAGGGTGGTGACCCGCAGGATCTCCACCAGGGCGATGGTGGCGATGGCCAGGTACACCCCCCGTAGCCGCAGCACGACACGGCCGATGCCCACGGCCAATCCGCCGGCCAGC
>JBEIQU010000270.1:0-2467 GCA_040376355.1 Prochloraceae cyanobacterium
CCCACCGCGCCCCCGAGCGACTCCTGGTTGAGGGTGGTGACCCGCAGGATCTCCACCAGGGCGATGGTGGCGATGGCCAGGTACACCCCCCGTAGCCGCAGCACGACACGGCCGATGCCCACGGCCAATCCGCCGGCCAGCCCCGCGGCCAGCAGCATCTCCAGCAGCACCGAACTGAGGGGATACACCGGCTCGGCTCCCCCGAGGGCGGCCACCCGCGTGGAGAGCAGGGCCGCCAGGGTGCCGCCGATGGCATAGAAGCCCGGCGTCGCCAGCGACAACTGGCCGCAGCGCAAGGGCAGGTACACCGAGAGCCCCAGCAGGGCCCCGATCAGCATCTGTTGCAGCAGGCTCGCGTCGATCAGCAGGGAGTCCATGGTGCTCGCCTCGATCAGACCTTGCTGGGCAGCACGCGGCCCAGCAGCCCCTGGGGCCGCACCAACAGCACCACGAACAGGAAGCCGTAGGCCACCACATCGCGGTAGCCGGAGAGATCAGCCGGCACGCAGGCCTCTGCTAGGCCGATGATCAGACCCCCCAGCACGGCGCCGGGCACGCTGCCAAGGCCGCCCAGCACCAGCACCCCCAGCCCCTTGAGGCCGTAGCCGATGCCGAAGTAGGGGCCGGCGATGCTGACGCTGAGCCCCACCAGGCCGCCGGCGATGCCCGCCAGGAAACCGCTGAGGCCAAAGGCGATCTGAATCATGCGGTCGCTGGGAATCCCCAGCAGCCGCGCGGTGGTGGGGTCCTCGGACACCGCCCGCAGCCCCTTGCCACTGCGAGTGCCGTCGATCCAGAGGGTGAGCAAGGTGAGCAGCACGGCGGCCACCAGCAGCAACAGCAGCTGCACGCTGCGCACCTGGGCCCCGCCGATACGCACCGCCGCCGGCAGGCCCGCTAAGGCTCCGGTGGGGATGGCGTAGCTCTCCGCCCCCACGAGCAACTGGATCAGGTTCACCAGCACCACACCGGCCCCCAGGCTGGTGATCAGGGCCAGCAACGGATCAGCGCTGCGCTGTCGCAGGGGGGCGAAGGCGGTGCGTTCAATCAGCAGGGCCACGGCGGCTGCGCCCAGCCCCGCCAGCGGTAGCGCCAGCCAGAACGGCAGGGCGAAGGGTAGTTGCAGCCCCGCCAGCAGCCCATTGGCCCCCGCCGCACCGCCGATCAGGAAATAGGTGAAGTAGGCCCCCAGGGTGAACACGGCCCCATGGGCGAAGTTGATCACCCCCAGCACCGAGAACACCAGGGTGTACCCCAGGGCAAACAGGGCGTAGACCGCCCCGGTGGAGAGTCCATTCAGTAGCAGTTGCAGCAGGTCTTGCATGGGTCAGGGCAGCAGCACGAAGCGCCCACTGCGGCCGTCTGGATTCATGCTCACCCGCGCCACGCTGAACTCCCGTTGCAGCACTTCACCCTCCGGCGAGAAGCGCAGCTCCCCGAGCGGGGTTTGGTAGGTGCCCGCCAGCAGGGTCTTGAGCAGCCGCTGGCGCAGCTCCCCCAGCGGCAGGCTGGTGAGGTTGGTGCCTTGGGGAAGGCTGGCCTTGAGGCTGGCCAGGGCTTCGTGCACCACTTGATAGGCCGTGAAGGCTTGGGCTGTCACCTGGGGTGGCACGGCATCGGCCGGGCGACCCTTGCGGAACGCCGCCAACAGGCTGCGGTTGCTGGGGTTGTCGAGGCTCGGGTTGTAGGCCTGGGTGATCATCAGCCCGTCGCAATGGCGCTGGCAGACGGGGTAGATGTTCGGGGTGTTGAGCCCATTGCCGGCCACGATCGGTCCCGTGTAGCCGAGTTCGCGCAGTTGGCGCACCAGGTTGCCGCCGTCGGACACCAGCGCTGAGATCACCACCAGCTGGGGCCGGCTGCGCAGCACGTTGGTGATGGGGATCTGGAAGTCGGTGTCGCTCACGGAGGTGCGCTGCACTGCCACGAGCTCCAGTCCCTTGGCGCGGATGGCCTTCTGGAAGATCTGCGATTCCGAAGTGCAGAACACGTCGTCCTGGGCGAAGAACACCGCGACCCTGCGGATGCCAGGGTTGAGCTGCACCGCCTTGGCCAGAGAGCGCGGCGCAATCACCGTGACCGGCGAGGCCACCCGGGCCACGAAGCGGCCGATCTGGGGGATGCCTTCGGCGGTGGTCGACACCCCAATCACCGGGATCCCGGCCCGGTCGGCCATGGGCATCACGGCAAAGCCCTGCTGGGAAAACGAGGGCCCCACAATCGCCACCGGTTTGGCGTTGATCAGCCGGCGAAAGGCCACGGTGGCCCCGGCTTCATCGCTGCCGGTGTCCTCCAGTTGCAGCTCCAGCCCCGGTTGTTTCGCCGCGAACTGCTGCCGTGCCAGGTCGAGGCCGGTACGGGCGTCCTGCCCCAGCAGGCCGCCGTTGCCGGTGAGGGCAATGCCGGCACCGAGGCGCAGTTGATCACTACGGTTGCTGCTGCAGCTGGCCAGCACGCCGCCGAGGGC
>JBEIQU010000211.1:0-3572 GCA_040376355.1 Prochloraceae cyanobacterium
AGGCGGGCCGCTTCCACCGGGTGCCCGTGGCCTTCTGCAGCGATGGGTTGCCGCTGGTGGGGCCGATCCCCCAGGCCCCCGGCCTGTGGGTGTTCAGCGGCTTCAGCGGGGCCTTTGCCCAGGTGCCAGTGCTGGCCCCCTTGCTGGCGGATTGGCTGGCGGGGCCGCCGCGTCAACGCGCCCAGGCCCCCCGACGGCTGCGAGCCCTGGGGCTGGGCTCCCTGGGGCTGTGATGCGGGGCGTGAGCGGCGCGGCCGGGTCGCGCGGAACCGGCAGCAGCTCCCGCAGCAGCCGCGCGTAGCTCACATTCACCCCCACGGTGGCATTGAGCCGCTGCACCAGGCTGGCGATCAGGCGCTCCTGGGTGACGGAGACATCCACTTCGCTGGAGAGCCCGGTTTGATAGCGCAGGCGCACATCCCGAAAGGCCTCGAGGGCGGCGGCCACGCCGCGGCGGGCGGAGCTGAGCTTGGCCAGGCTGGCTTCGTGGTTGAAGAAGGCGGTTTCCAACCGCAGCCGGATGGTGTTGCGCTGGGCGGCGTATTGCTGGGCGGTGGCGCTGGCCCGTTTGGCCAGGGCCTTGGCCCGGCCGGAGGTGGTGCCGGCATCGAACATCAACCAGCGCAGCGTCAACCCCATCGACCAGTCGTAGCCGTTGCTGTTCACCACGGGCGACACGCTGATCGGACAGCAGCCGCCAGAGCTGGTGCTCACATCAAAGGTGTTGAGGTTGGTGCCATAGCCGGAGCCATTGGCGAACAGCGACAACTTGGGCAGCAGCGCGGCGGCGGCGGCATCCCGCTGGCGGGCCAGGGCTTCGCGGGTGGCCAGGATCGCCTCCAGCTCCGGGTTGCCGCGGTAGGCCGACAGCAGGCTCTCCTCCAGGTTGAGGGGCCAGCGGGGCATGGCGCTGATCGAGTCGCTGGCGCTGGGGGTGACCTCCGGCGGCAGGTTGAGCACCGTTGCCAACTGGCGCCGGGCGATGGCGCGATCGGCCAGGGCCTGGATCAGCGATTCCTGGTCGCTGGCTTCGATGGCGCGCCGGCGCATCACATCCAGCCGCGGCACCAACCCCGCCTGTTTGAGGTCGAGGGCGTCCCGCAGGATCAGCAGGTCGTTGCGCACGGCGGCATCAAAGATGCGCACGGTTTGGTCGGCCTGCTGCAGCTGGTAGTAGGCCTCGCTGATCTGCAGCTGCAGCTGGCGCAGCTGGTTGGCGTAGCTGTTGCGCTCCTGCCGCAGCTGCGCCCGGGCCGCTTGCACGGCCGGGGTGCGGGCGAAATCGAGCAGGGCGTAATCGAGCTGCAGCCCGGCGGTGCCGGTGGTGACGGAGTTGTTCTGGTAATACAGGCCCCCCGCGGGCGAATAGAAGGCGCCATTCACCGGTTGGTTGTTGGCGCCCATCAGGCTGTTGGGGGCGAACTGGGGCCCCACCCCCCAGGTGTCGTTGGCGAGGGGGGTGTTGGAGCTGATGCTGCTCTGGCCCGTGTTGCCGTTGGCCAGCGTGAGGATGCGGGGCCAGTAGGTGCCCAGGGCCGACTGCAGCTCATCGAGGGCGGCGGCCACCTGATCGCGCTGGGCCTGCAGCTCGGCGTTGTTGGCAAACCCCAGCGACAGGGCCTGGTTGAGGCTGAGGTCTTGCACAACCCCCTGCTGGATCTGGCGGGGTAGGGGCAGGGCCAGCGGCGGCGGTGCGGCCCCCTGCCCGGGGGCGAGGGGCCCCCGGGCGGCGGCGTTGGGGGCCAGGAGCCCTGCCGGCAGGGGCGGTGCCGGGGTGATGGCCGCTGGTGCGCTCTCGGGTTCAGCCGGGATCAGGGCGTCGAGGGCGCGCAATTGGGCGTCGAGGGCGTTCCAGCTGCGCTCCAGCCGCTGGGTGTCAGCCCCCCCCGGTTGGGGTTGCGCCGGCAGCCCGCTAGCCCCCACCCCGATGAGCAGGCTGAGCGCGGCCAAGCCTCGGGGCCCTGCTCGGAGCACGCGCGTCATCCTTGCCATGGCCGATCAGTCTGCTGGATGCCATGGAGGCAACTGGCGACTGCGCTTGGCGGTTTCGGGGGCCTGGATGCATGCTGGCTGCCATGGCTGAGACCAGCACCATCACCGTCGGGTCGTGGCCGCATCGCCAGGCCCGCCTGTGGATCGGGCGTTGGCGGGGCCTGAGCGATCACGGCCAGGTGGGTGTGTGCCTGGCGGGGGTGGGCGGTGCCCTGGCGCTGTGGGCCCTGGTGTGGCCCGTGCCCACGGAGGTGGTGGGCCAGGGGGTGTTGATCTACCCCGACAACGCCGGTGTGCTCAATGCCCGGGCTGGCGGCCAGGTGCTGAAGCTGAACGTGCGGGTGGGGCAGCCGGTGCGCCAGGGCGAGGTGTTGCTGACGCTCTACCTGCCGGTGCTCGACAAGCAGCTGCTCCAGCAGCGGGGCAACCTCGCTCAGTTGCAGCGCATCAACCGCGACCTCGACCTGCGCGATGCCCTGCGTCTGCGCACGGAGGCCCTGGCGGTGGAGACGGCCCTGGCCAAGCTGGACGACGACGCCAAGCGCTATCGCCGACTGCAGAGCACCTACTCCAGCAAGCTGCGCAACCTGGACTGGTTGAGCCGCCGTCAGGTGGTGGCGCCCCTGTCCACGGAGGTGGTGTCAGCCGAGCAGGGGCTCACCAACACCAGCGTCAACCTCGATGAGGTGAAGATCAGCCGCCGCCGCGTGGTGACCAACTACCAGCAGGTGAAGCTGCAGATCGAAACCCAGGCCCTGCAGCGTCGCTATCAGATCGACGATCTCAAGCGCGAGATCAAGGTGACCGAAGCGCGCATCGCCTACGACGGCCAGGTGGTGGCGGAGCGCTCCGGCAGCGTGCTCGACCTGCAGGTGATCCCCGGCCAGACCGTGGCCACCGGCCAGCGGCTGGGCACCATCGGCCGGCCGGATCAACCCTCAGCCCAGAGCCGCCCCCTCAAGGCGGTGGCCTATTTCTCCCCCGCCGATGCCCGTCGCCTGCCCCTGGGGCTGCCGGTGGAGGTGGTGCCCCAGTGGAAGCAGCGGGGCCGCTTTGGGGGGATTGTGGGCCGCGTCAGCCAGGTGCTCAGCCTGCCCGCCACCCTGGAGGACGTGTCCACCACCACGGGGAATCCGCAGCTGGCCCGGGAGCTCACCAAGGATGGCCCCGTGATGCGGGCGGAGATCGCATTGGGCCGCGATGCCTCCAGCACCGATGGCTACCGCTGGACCCTCTCCGGCGGCAGCGGCGTGTTTCCCGTGCGGGAAGGGCTCACGGTGAGTAGCCATGCCTATGTGGAATGGCGACCACCCTTGAGCTATGTGTTGCCAGGGCTGCGCTCCCTCACCGGTGCCTACCGCACCCTGCGGCTCGACAGCCTCTGGAATCGGCCCTTCCTGCGTCAGCCCGGTGCCCTGCCCTGATGGCCGTTCGTCTTCCCCCACGGCTGCAAGTTCGCAATCCGCTGCTGCGCCAGGAGCTGCCCTGGCTGGCGGCGGAGCTGCTGCTGTTGATCGTGCTCTGCAACGCCAACCCCCCGGAGCTGTGGTTCTGGCTGGTGGTGCTGGTGGTGGTGCTCG
>JBEIQU010000009.1:0-17603 GCA_040376355.1 Prochloraceae cyanobacterium
ATGCAGGGGGTGTCGTCGTTCTTTGAGCCGGCGGTGAACGTGGCGGAGCGCCTGGCCTTCGACAAGGTGGTGGGGGGCGGCGTCCCCCTCAATGCACCGATGGAAGCCAGCTACGCCGCCTTTGGCCTTGATTTCGCCGAGACCACGGGGCTGGAGTCGTACCTGAAGGAGTACTACGACACGATCCTCAAGCGGCTGCGGGAGATGGAAGCCGACCTGGACAAGGACGCCAAGAAAAAGCTGCCGTTCTGAGCCCAGCGGATGGCAGCCCCCTGGCGCCGTAGTAGTGAGCTTGTACTATTGCGCCAATCCCTTGGTTTGTTCCTGGCAATGGCCATCGCTCAGATCAAAAATCTGCAACGCCGCCTGGGCGTGCTGGAGCAGGAGGCGGTGGAGGAGGTGAGTCGCGCCTGCGGCCACGAGCTCTGGCAGAGCCTCGGGTTTGATGCCCTCGACAGCGTCGAGGATGCCGATCGCCGTGCCCGCGCCAACTACTACTACGGCCAGCTGCAGGTGGTGCGTGAGCTCAAGGACGCCCTGGGCTGAGGCCAAGCCCCCCTATCCGCCGCCGCCGGCCCGGCCTGATTTCCCGCCGCCGGCCCGGCCGCCGCGCCCCTGAAGCAAGCGCTCCAGGCGAGCCTGTTCGCTGGCCGTGACCTCCCGCCATTGGCCGGGATCGAGCCCGTCCACGTTGAGGCATGGCCCGCCATCCATCAGATCGATGGCCACCCGCAGCAACCGCAGGGTGGGCAGGCCCACCGTCGCGGTCATGCGCCGTACTTGGCGATTGCGCCCCTCCCGCAGCTCCAGTTCGAGCCAGCTGGTGGGGATGGACGCCCGCTGGCGGATCGGTGGATCTCGCGGCGGCAGGTGGGGATCCGCTAGGTCGCGGGCCCTGGCCGGCAGGGTGCGCTGCCCCTGAACCATCACCCCCTCCCGCAGGGCTTCGAGGGCATCGGGGCTCACCAAACCCTCCACCTGGGCCCAGTAGCGGCGCCAATGGCCCCAGCGCGGATCGGTGAGCCGTTGCTGCAATCGGCCGTTGGCGGTGAGCAGCAGCAACCCTTCGCTGTCCGCATCGAGTCGCCCGGCCGCGTAGACCCCGGGAACCCTGATGTAATCAGCCAGGCAGCCCCAGGAGGAGCCGGGCTCGGGTGTGAACTGGCTCAACACCCCGTAGGGCTTGTGGAATAGCAGGGTGGTCAGGAGGCCTGGCGCGCTCGCCACAGGTTCACCACCCCGATCGAAATCAGCAGCAGTCCGAGATCCATCGACACGGGGGGCAGGATCATCGGCGTGGGGGTGTCAGCACCAAGAGAGCCGCGACCCTAGCGGTTTAAGGGCGGCAACTAAGCTGAAGGCAGCTCTGTTTTTGTTCCACGGCCCCACCGCATGATTGAGACCTCCGGCGTGATCGAGAAGGAACAGGGCAACGGGTTTTACCTGGTCACCCTCGAGCAGCCCGCAGGCCACCAATGCCTGTGCCGTGCCGCCGGCAAGCTCACCAAGTTCCGCATCAAACTGCTGGCTGGCGACAAGGTGCTGGTCGAGATCAGCCCCTACGACCTGAGCCGCGGCCGCATCACCTACCGGGAACGCAACGCCGCCGCCGGTGGGCCGCGCCCCGGCGGCAACCGCCCTGGCGGCCCCCGTCGCCGCTGAGCCTCAGGCCACCGGGCTGGCTAAGAGCTCCTCGATGGCGGCGCGGAATTCGCTGCGCTGCTTCACCCCACGGAACTGCTGCTTGAGCTCCTTGCGGAAGAACAGTTGCACCGTGGGGGTTCCGGTGACGCCAGCCTGCTGAGCGATCGCGTTTTCGGCGTCGATATCGATCTCCACGCCCTGGGCGCGGCCCCCCAGCTCCTCGAGCACCCGTTTCAGCTGCGGCTTGAGCACATGGCAGGGGCCGCAGGTGGGTGAGGTGTAGACCACCAGCAGGGGCTTGTCGCTGTCGTGGTACAGCTTGCGCAGGGCGTAGCCCCCCTTCTGCCAGAGGGCCTCGGGCTCGAAGTTGGTGTCGTCGCTCACGGCGGTGCGCTGGACCTCGCCCACGGTGGCGGGGTCCACCGGGTCCTGGCTGACGGTGACCGCCAACCCATGGTGGGTGAGCCAGCGTTCGGCGGCCAGGGCGGCCTGGCAGCCGCTGCCGGCGGCCGTGATGCCTTGGCGCCATTCCGCATCGGCCACGTCACCGGCGGCGTAGACCCCTTCGATGCTGGTTTCCGGCCGTCCCGGTTGGGTGACCAGATAGCCCTTGGCATCCACCTGCAGCTGATCGCGCACCAGCCGGGTGTTGGGGGTGTGGCCGATGGCATAGAACAAGCCCCGCACCGGCAACGGCTCGCGGGCGCCACTGGCGGGATCGACCAGCTCAATCGCTTCGAGCCAGTCGCCGCCACGGCAATCGTGCACTTGGCGGTTCCAGTGCACTTGGATGGCCGGGTTGGCCAGCACCCGATCGGCCATGGCCTTGCTGGCCCGCAGCTGATCGGAGCGCACGATCAGGTGCACGCGGCTGCCGTATTTGGTGAGGTACACCGCCTCCTCGCAGGCGGAGTCGCCCCCGCCCACCACCGCCAGATCCACATTGCGGAATTGGGGGGTGGCTCCATCGCAGATGGCGCAGGCGCTGATGCCGGCATTCCAGAAGCGCGCTTCGCTCGGCAGACCCAGGCGATTGGCGCTGGCTCCGGTGGCCAGAATCACAGCGTGGGCCTGGATAGTCTGGCCATCGGCCTGGATCTGAAACGGCCGCTGGGAGAGGTCGATCTGCTCGGCATCGGCCTCCACCAGCCGTGTGCCCCAGCGCACGGCCTGGGCCTTGAGCCGATCCATCAGTTCGGGCCCCAGGATGCCGTCAGGGAAACCGGGGAAGTTCTCCACGTGGGTGGTGGTCATCAGCTGGCCACCGGGGATGCCCCCATCCTGGAAGCCGGTGATCACCACGGGTCGCAGGTTGGCCCGGGCCGCATAGATGGCGGCGGTGTACCCGGCGGGGCCAGAGCCCACGATCACCAGGTTTTCGACACCAGCCTGATCCATGGCTTAAGCGGAGTGACTTCGCTTAAGAGCCTAGGGGATGGGCTGGCGGAGTGGTGGCTCAGTGGGCGTAACCCGGGCAGGGCACACCCGTCAAAGAACTCAAAACAGGGCTCAAAAGATGGTGCAATCTGCAACATCGCGGTGCACCCAAAGAGTGCATCAGATGAAGGGCCAGCCTCTAAAGGTTGTCTTTAGATTTCCAGGAGTCCGTCGCTTTCGTTTTCGGCGCTTCCGGAGCGGGGAAGTTGGCTGAAATCCGGCACCATCAACACCTGCTCAGCCATGAGCTCTGGGTGTTGGTCAATGCACAAGATCCATTCCCGGAACTCTTCGGTGAGTGCATAACTGTCTTCATAACGCTCGCGATCATCCAGGCTGGCGATTCGTGCCGCCGCCCAGTTGATGGCAACGGTGAGTCTGCGCTGGATTGAACCGTTCATGGGTCCTCTGCCGGTGTGACGCCGTTGGGGCCACGTTGGTCGCCCAAGGGGCGATCCGGGGTGGCAATTCGCACAAATTCGCACTTTTTGCTGCGGTCGTATGTAATTACCGCTGCAAAACGATGTTCGGCAGCTGCGGGCCCCGCATCCGGATCACGGCTCCGGCCCCGTCCTCCATGGCCTGGAGCGGCAGGCTGGGGGCGCGACCCGAGCCGCCGAGGGCTGGTTCGGGCTCTTGGCCCTTCGGGCGCAGCACGTAGGGCTCGCTCAGTGACCAGGTGCGCGCGTATTGCAGCAACAGCGGGTCGGCCGGTGCATACACGTAGGAGGGGTGTCTGGGCATCGCCTCCTGGCTGGCGCGCTGGGCATCCATGCGCACCGCCCGGGTAATCGCCTGCACAAAGCGGGTGCGGGTCACCACCGTGGTGAGGTAGGCCACCACCCGCAGCCGCGGCGCATCGAAGCCCTCGGCGCACATGTCGATGCTCACCAGCCAGTCGGCCTCGCCGGCCTTGAAGGCCTGCATGTGCTCTGCGGCGGCGTTGTCCTGGGAGTGCACCAGCAGCACCCGGTCGCCTTCCTCCTCCAGCAATCCGCAGAGGCGGCGGGCATGGGCGATGTCGCGGGCCACCACCAGGCCTCCGGCTTCCGGGTGCTGGCGGCGCACCACCTCCAGCCGTTGCCGGGCATTGAGCAAAATCCGCAGGGCGATGCTGCTGCTGTCGCCGAGGCGGATTGCCCGGCGCAGGTTCCGGGCCCGCCAACTCTCACGCTGTTCCTGGGAGAGCGGCGAGCGCTCCATGTCGCCGGGTTGGTCCTGGCGCCCATGGTCAACCCAGCCGTCCTGGAAGCGAAATTCCAGCGGGCGCACGTCTCCGGCGGCGATCAACTCCCGCGGCTCGATGCTCAGGTCGGGCGCGATCTGCTCCACCCAGCTCTCGCCGTCGTGCACCTGGACGCGGCGGGCGGCGCAGAAGGCCAGGTTGTCGGCCCGGAACGGCGTTCCGGTGAGCCCCAGCCGCAGCCGGGCGCCGGCGGTGAGGCGGCTGAAGGCATGGCCCCAGGCGGTGGCCTCCGGTTCCTCGGGGTCGAGCCCCAGGTGGTGCACCTCATCGGCGATCGCGAGCCAGGCTTTCTCCGGACTGGTCTGCAGCTGCGGTAGCAGGGCCTGCAGGTTGCGCCCCGCCGCCTGATAGGTGATCAGCAGGCCATCGGCCTCCCCCCAGGGGTCGCTGGTGGCGCCGGTGTCGTCCTGGCTCGGTTGCCATTCCGCCAGTCGCAGCTGCAGGCGCTCGGCCGCCTGCAGCCATTGGCTGGCGATCGAACTGCGGTGGCAGAACACCAGGAAGTGCCCCAGGCGCCCCTGGCGCTGCAGGCGCTCAAAGCTGAGCAGGGCTCCGAGGGTTTTACCGGCCCCGGGGCCAGCGTTGATCAACACGTCGTGGCTGCCGGGTCGCTCCAGGCGCCGGTGCAGCAGCTGGATGAGCTGGGTCTGCCACTGGCGGGGCTGCAGCAGCGGCACCGGGCGTTTGGTGCCCCGGGGCACGTGCAGGTCGAACGACAACGGGGCCATCCCGCCATTTTGTTCCCAGGGTCGGAAAAAAGATGAGGAGAAATACCTATTCGCATTCCCGCTGGAGTCCCTACCTTCCGGCCATCACCCCGCTCCAGGGCCTCCACCCTTTCAGCCCATGGATCAGCGTTCCGTCTTTGCCCTCACCCCCGATGAGCTCAGGCAGCGCTTTGAGCGAGCCTTCGATCTCGACTGTGATCTCGACCCGATGATCCTGCGGGCACGCCTGCTGCGTCAGCGGGGCTCGAACCCCCAGGCCCGCTGCCTAGAACAGGAGCTGCTGCCCCTGTTCTGACCGATGCTCTTGGCGGTAACTGGCGCCTCCGGCAAGACCGGCTGGCGGGTGGTGCAGGAGGCCCTCCAGCGCGGCCATCAGGTGCGGGCCATCGTGCGGCCCGGCTCCTCCCTTCCCGAAGGCCTCAGCGGCGCTGAGGTGGTGCGGCTGCAGTTGGGGGATCGGGCCGCGTTGACGGAGGCTCTGCGGGGCTGTGGGGCCCTGGTGATTGCCACCGGAGCTCGCCCGAGCGTGGATCTCAGTGGGCCGCTGCAGGTGGATGCCTTCGGGGTGCAGCGCCAGATCGAGGCCTGCCGCGCTGTGGGGGTGCAACGGGTGGTGTTGGTGAGCTCCCTGTGTGCCGGCCTCTGGCGGCATCCGCTGAATCTGTTCGGCCTGATCCTGCTGTGGAAGCGGCTGGGGGAGCGCTGGCTGGAGCAGAGCGGCCTGGCGTTCACCGTGGTGCGCCCTGGCGGCCTCAAGGAGCAGGAGCACGATCTGGGCCTCCAGCGCCTGCAGGTCAGCGGCCCGGACCAGCAACGGGATGGCAGCATCCCCCGACGCCTGGTGGCCCAGGTGTGCCTCGACGCCCTGGAGACCCCCGCCAGCGTGGGCCGGATCGTCGAAATCACCAGCCGGTCTGTGCCCGAGGCCCCCACGGGCGATGGGGAGAGCGCCGCGCCCGTCAGCCTGGAGGCGTGGCTGGCCTGAGGGCCGTGTGCGGATGTGCCCACATGCCGCGCCAAGGCGTTGCCGTGCCGCGGCAACGGCAAAACACTGAATTGATCCTCGTGAAGGGTTTTCGCGGTGGTTCGAGTGCTGGTGCCGAGGGAATGTTTCCCCGGCGAAACGCGGGTGGCAGCGACGCCGGAAACGGTGCGTCGTCTGGCCGCCAAGGGCTGTGTGGTCAGTGTGGAGCGTGGCGCTGGCCAGGCCAGCGGCTATGACGACGCCGCCTACGGCGACGCCGGAGCCGAGCTGGTGGAGGCGAAGGGGGCCGGAGCCGATCACTGGAGCCGTGCCGACGTGGTGATGGCGGTGCAGGCCGCTGCCCTGGTGCGCGGCCGCCCCGAGTTGAACAGCCTGCCCGCCGGCGCGGTGCTGCTGGGCCTGCTGGAGCCCCACGGCAATGACGCCCTCAAACAGCAGCTTGAGAGTCTTCAGCTCACCGCCTTGGCCCTGGAGCTGTTGCCTCGCATTAGCCGCGCCCAGGCCATGGATGTGCTCTCGTCCCAGGCCAACATCGCCGGCTACAAGGCCGTGCTGCTGGCGTCAGCGGCGTTGGATCGCTACGTGCCGATGCTGATGACCGCCGCCGGCACCATCCAACCCGCCCGCGCCTTGATCCTCGGGGCCGGGGTGGCTGGGCTGCAGGCCCTGGCCACGGCCCGGCGCTTGGGGGCCGTGGTGTACGTCAGTGATGTGCGCCCCGCCGCCAAGGAGCAGGTGGAATCCCTGGGTGGCCGCTTCATTGAGCCGCCCGAACTGGACCAGAAGCCCGGTGAAACCGGTGGGTATGCCCAGCAGGCCACGGAGGCCTTCCTCGCGGAGCAGCGGCGGCAGCTCACCGAGCAGCTGACCCTGGCGGACATGGTGATCTGCACCGCCCAGGTGCCCGGCCGCCCGGCGCCGCGGCTGATCGATGACGCCATGCTCCAGCACATGCGGCCCGGCAGCGTGGTGGTCGACCTGGCGGTGGCCCAGGGGGGGAACTGCGAAGGCAGTGAGCCCGGCACCACCGTTTGGCGCCATGGCGTGCAACTGATCGGTGCCGATGCCCTGCCCTGCACCGTGGCCAACCACGCCAGTGCGCTCTATGCCCGCAACCTGGCGGCGCTGCTGGAGCACCTGATCACGGCTCCAGCCGAGCCGGACACCGCGGCTGTTCTGCGGCTCGATCTGGAGGATCCGATCGTGGCCGGCTGTCTGTTCAGCCACCACGGCAGCCCCGCCCCGGTGGCGGTGGGAGGTGCGGCATGAACAGCCTGGATCAGGCCCTGTGGGTGTTGCTGTTGGGCAGCCTCCTGGGCCTCGAATTGATCGGCAAGGTGCCCCCCACCCTGCACACCCCGCTGATGAGCGGCGCCAACGCCATTAGTGGCATCACCGTGTTGGCGTCGATCACCCTGATTGCCGAAGCCGATGGCAGCACGGCCCTGTTGCTGCTGGGGGCGGTGTCCCTGGGTTTTGCCCTGTTCAACGTGATCGGTGGCTTTCTGGTCACCGATCGGATGTTGGCGATGTTCAGCCGTAAAAAATCCGGAGCTGGTTCATGAGCGCGTTCGACGTGTTTGGTTACGGCATCGACCTGCTAGCGGTGCTGCTGCTGGCCCTGGGCCTGAAGGGGCTCTCCAAGGTGCGTTCGGCCCGCTCCGCCAATGGTCTGGCGGCGTTGGCCATGGGTCTGGCGGTGGCGGGTCTGCTGATTCAGCTGCAACCCAGCGCCACCGCCTGGCTGTGGATCGCCGTGGGCACCACCGCCGGTGGCGTGCTGGGGTTGCTCACGGCCCAGCGTGTGCCGATGACCGCCATGCCCGAAACGGTGGCCCTGTTCAACGGCTGCGGCGGCATGGCCTCGCTGCTGGTGGCCCTGGCGGTGGCCCTGTTCGACCCCAGCGATTCGGGCTTGGTGGAGCGCATCTCGATCGTGATCTCCGTGTTCGTGGGGGCGATCACCTTCAGCGGCTCGATCGTGGCCATGGGCAAGCTCCAGGGCTGGATTGGCACTCCGGGCTGGACCCAGAGTTCCGTGCGCCATGCCGTGAACATCACCCTCGCCCTGGCCTCCCTGGTGGGCGGGGTGTTCATGGCCTCCGCTACCCCGGTGGCGGGCCTGGCGGCCGGTCCGCTGTGGCTGCTGGTGGTGGCGTCCACCCTGCTGGGCATTGGCGTCACCCTGCCCATCGGTGGTGCCGACATGCCGGTGGTGATTTCGCTGCTCAACTCCTATTCCGGTGTGGCCGCGGCCGCTGCCGGTTTTGTGGTGGGCAGCCAGCTGTTGATCGTGGCCGGCGCCATGGTGGGGGCGGCGGGCTTGATCCTCACCCAGGTGATGTGCACCGCCATGAACCGTTCGCTGGTGAGCGTGCTGTTCGGTGGGGCCCTGGGTGCCGGCGCCACTGGCGGTCACGTGGGCGGCGGTGGTGATGAGGCCGGTTACACCCGCATCGTCAGCTGCAGCGCTGAGGAGTGCGCCATGGCCCTGGAGACGGCGGAGCGGGTGGTGTTTGTGCCCGGCTACGGCCTGGCGGTGGCCCAGGCCCAACACGCCCTGCGCGAGCTGGCCAAGCTGCTGGAGGCCAATGGCTCCGAGGTGAGCTATGCCATTCACCCGGTGGCGGGGCGCATGCCCGGCCACATGAATGTGCTGCTGGCGGAGGCGGATGTGCCCTACGAGCAGCTGCTGGAAATGGACACGATCAACCCTGAGTTCCCCCGCACCGATGTGGTGATCGTGCTCGGGGCGAACGATGTGGTGAACCCCGATGCCAAGACCGACCCCAGCAGCCCGCTCTATGGCATGCCCGTGCTGGAGGTCGATCAGGCCCGGCAGGTGTTTGTGGTGAAGCGCAGCCTCGGCGCCGGCTATGCGGGCATTGCCAATGCCCTGTTTGAGCTGCCCCAGACCGCCATGGTGTTCGGGGATGCCAAGGCGGTGCTGCAGCAGCTGTGCACCGAGCTACGCAGCCAGGGCGTGGGCAGCAAAGTTGCTGTAGCTGCTTGATCGCGTCCCCCTGATCCCTGAGGATCACACCCTTGGATAGGGGGATCCCCGTGCCGCCATCGCGACCATGGGCCCGAGCGGTTGATCAGGCCCTGGCCCTGGATCTGAGTTTGCAGCCGTTTCGGCCGCGCAGGCACTGGTTCAATGGCGACCTGCAGACCCTGCGCGACACCCTGCGGACGGTGAGGCTTGGCCCCGATCAGGGTGAGCCGATCACGATTCCCGTGGGGGGTGGTGATCAGTTGCTGGCCCTGTTCGACCCGCCGCTGCCGGCCGGCCGCGAACCGCTGGCCCTGGTGCTGTTGTTGCACGGCCTGGGGGGCGGCAGCGACCGCGAGGGGCTGCGGCGCATGGGGCAAACCCTGCAACAGGCAGGGTTCGCCGTGCTCCGCCTCAACCTGCGCGGTGCCGGAGCCGGTAGGCCCCTGGCCCGAGGCACCTATGCCGCCAGCTGCAACCGTGATCTGCTGCCCGTGCTGGCCAGGGCCCGGCAGCTTGCGGATCAGTTGGCGTCCGGTGGCCGGCCGCTGCTGGGGGTGGGGCTCTCCCTGGGGGGGACCCTGCTACTCAATGCCCTGCTGGCGGGCGATGGATCGCCAGGGCTGGAGGGCCTGGTGTGCATCAGTTCCCCCCTGGATCTGGACGCCTGCTCCCGCCAGATCGAGCGGCCCCGCAATCGCTTCTACCAACGCTGGCTGCTGCGTCGGTTGTTGGTCCAGACCCTGGCGGATCCCTTCGGGGTGACACCGGCGGAGCGGGAGTTGCTGGAGGGCCGTGCATCGCTGGGCCGCCTGCGCAGCCTGCGGGCCTTCGATGCCGCCATCACCGCTCCGCGCTGGGGCTATGGCTCCGTGGACGACTACTACGCCAAGGCCAGCCCGCTGCTGCCGCTGCTGGAGGGCGCCGCCGCCCGCCTGCCGCCGACCCTGCTGGTGCATGCGGCGGATGATCCCTGGGTGCCTGTGGCCCCGATCCGTCGCGTGGCGGAGGCGGACCTCAGGGGCGTCGACGTGTTGATCACCCCCCAGGGGGGGCACAACGGTTTCCATGCC
Organism: Prochloraceae cyanobacterium; assembly: GCA_040376355.1. Classification (GTDB taxonomy): domain Bacteria; phylum Cyanobacteriota; class Cyanobacteriia; order PCC-6307; family Cyanobiaceae; genus Vulcanococcus. The sequence goes on from JBEIQU010000009.1 coordinate 10,106, forward strand.
CGCTGCGATGCGGCGGCGGGCATGGGCTGCTGGGGGGATCGGCTCACGGCCCGCTGGTTCAGTCGGCTGCTGGGGGCCTGGCCAACGGCAGCCGCCGGATGATCCAGGGCTCGATCGGTTGGCCGCCGATCACGTGCTCCCGCAGGATTCGTTCGATGCGCTCTGCCGTCACGCCTGCGTAGACGGTGCCCTCCGGCCAGATCAGCAGCACCGGCCCCTCGGCACAGATGCGCAGGCAATCGGCCTTGGTGCGCAGCACGATGCCCTCCGCGCGGCCGGCATCCTCGAGCCCCCACTCCCGCACCAGCTGCTTGAGCCGTTCCCAGCTGGCCATGCCCACGGCCGGATCGGGGCAGCAGAGGGCTTTGCTGGGGGTGGCGCAGAGCAGCAGGTGGTGGCCGATCATGCCGGCAGTGCCGCCGGTGCCTTGGCCTGCCGTTGGCTTGCCGCTTCACGCACCGCCCGCCGCGACCAGCCATCCACCGCCAACACGTCCTCGAGGCTGGGGTTGGCCATCAGGTCGCTGCGGTGGCGATCGCACACCGCTTCGATCAGCCGCGGAATGTCGAGGAAGTGGATCTGCTCCTCGAGGAACAGGGCCACCGCCTGCTCGTTGGCGGCGTTCATCACCGCCGGCATGGTGCCGCCGGCCCGGCCGGCCGCGTAGGCCAGCTGCATGCAGGGGTACTTGGCCGGGTCAGGCTGGCGGAAGGTGAGGGAGCCCACCTCGGTGAGATCGAGGCGGCGCCAGGGGGTCTCCAGCCGCTCCGGCCAGCTGAGGCAGTAGAGGATCGGCAGCTTCATGTCAGGCCACCCCAGCTGCGCCAGCACGGAGGAATCCGCCAGCTCCACCATCGAGTGGATGATCGATTGCGGGTGGATCACGATCTCGATGTGGTCGTAATCGAGCCCGAACAGGTAGTGGGCTTCGATCACCTCCAGCCCCTTGTTCATCAACGAGGCCGAATCCACCGTGATCTTGCGCCCCATGCTCCAGTTGGGGTGGCTGGTGGCATCGGCCACGGTGGCCTTGTGCAGATCCGCCGCGGCCCAGTCGCGGAAGGCTCCGCCGCTGGCGGTGAGTTGGATGCGCCGCAGCCCCGGGGTGGGCACGCCGGTGGAGAGGCGGGCCGTGTCGGCCCAGGGGGTGCCCTGCAGGCACTGGAAGATGGCGGAGTGCTCGGAATCCGCCGGCAGCAGCCGTGAACCCGTCTTGGCCAACTCCGGCAGCACCACCGGCCCGGCGGCGATCAGGGTTTCCTTGTTGGCCAGGGCCAGGTCCTTGCCGGCGCGGATGGCGGCCAGGGTGGGCAGCAGGCCCGCACAACCCACGATGCCCGTCACCACCAGGTCGGCGCTGGGCCAGGCGGCGGCGGCGCACAGCCCCTCCGATCCCCCCAGCAGCTCCGGCATGCGTGCCGGTTGTGCCCCGGGCTCCAGCGCCTGCAGGCGGGCCTGGAGCTCCGTTACCCGCTCGGCATCCGCCAGGGCCACCACCTCCGGAGCGTGCCGTTGGATCTGGCTGATCAGCAGATCCAGGTTGTTGCCGGCGGTGAGGGCCACCACCCGGAAACGATCGGGGAAGTCCTCCACGATCTCGAGGGTTTGGGTGCCGATCGAACCGGTGGAGCCGAGCACGGAGAGGGCTTTCACGGAGGGTTCGGCGAACGGCGCCGGCCAGTCTCCCACCGCTGGGTGGCGGGCCCGCTTAACTGGCCGCACTGGAATGCACGGATCCCCCATGGCGCCCTTGCCCGCCTGGCTGCAGCGCTGGAACTTCATCGACCGGGCCAAGCTGGAGCGCCAGCTGTGGGATGCCTTCGAGCGCGGTGAGCCGATCGAGCAGCTGGTGGAGCAGTGCGAGCCCGGTTTCCAGAAAGAGGTGTGGACCACCACCGCCGCCCGGATCCGCAAGATCGAACAGCTGATGCGCGATCAGCAGGGGCCGCCAGCCGCCTGAAGTCCCAGGTCCAAGCGCCTTACTGGATCAACTTGGCCTGACGCACCCCGCCGCTGGGGGGACCGTTGCGGTCGCTCCCCGGGGCCCAGTGGCGCAGCTGCAGCGGCGTGGCCGGCTCCAGGCTCAAGGTGCTCCTCCAGCCGCTGATCCAGTCGATCACCACCGTGCTGTTGATCAGTTTCCAGACGCCACCGGCGCGGTTGTCGATGTCGTTAAAGGCCTGCCCGTTGGAGAGCAGCGTGGCGGTGTAGGGCTTGAGCTCCGGCTGCGCCGGTGGAAAGCTGTACACGCCCACCACCTGGGCTGCGACGCCCCCCAGCTTCACGGCGGTGCCGTAATTGGCCGGCAGGCTGCCGCGGCTTTGCCCCGGTTGCCATGAGGCGTGGCTCAGGCCCGCTGGTCCCATGTAGAGCCAGTCGGTCCAGCCGTCGTTGTAGTTGACCCGAATGCCGGTTCCCCAGGGCACCCAGCGGCCCAGTTGGCGCAGTTGGGCATCGGTGAGCCGTTGCGCTCCCGCGGCCGGCACGCCGCTGGTGCCAACGGTGCTCACCGCCTTGCCGCCCGGGTAGAGCCGCACGTTGAACAGGTTGTTCTGGTGGTCGGTGAGGGCCCAGACCCCCATGAAGCTGCGCGGATCGGGCTCCGCCGCCGCCGGCGCCGCCGCTGCCGCCACTGAGGCCGTTGCTTGGGCTCCAACGGGCTGCACCGCCGCCCCCAGCCCCAGGGGCAAGGCGAGGCTGGCCAGGGCGGACAGGGTCAGCAGCAGCGGTCGGCCCATGGGGTCTCCAGGCGAGCGGGATCCCCATGATGGAAGCGCACTGCCGGCTTGGCCGTCAGACCCGCAGCCACTCGGTGATCCCGCCGGGTTTGTCGATCAGCTCGATGCCCTGCTGGTTGAGTGCCTCGCGGATGCGATCGGCGCTGGCGAAATCACGGGCGGCCTTGGCGGCTTGGCGGGCTTCGATCTGCGCACGGATCTCGGCATCGCTGAGACCACCGGCCCCATCGGCGGCGCTGGATGGGGTGGCGCTGGCGGCTTCGTGTTGGAGTCCCAGCACCTCCGCCAGCTCCTGCAGCAGGGCCCCCTGGGCCAGCAGTTCCGGCTCAGCCGCTGCGGTCGCCGCGTCGGCATCACCCCGATCCAGACGGTTGGCCAGGGCCCGCAGCGGTTTGGCCAGCTCAAACAGCACCGCCAGCGCGGCGGAGCTGTTGAGGTCGTCATCCATGGCGGCGGCGAAGCGCTGGCGGGCGGCCGTGAGCTCAGGTGTGAGCTGGCTGTTGTCGGCTGCTGGGGTTGGCCCAGGGGTGCCGGTGGCCACCAGCCCCAGGGCAGCATTCAGCCCCTTCCAGCCGCTGGCGGCCGCCTCGAGCGCCTCGGCGGTGAAGTCGAGCGGTTTGCGGTAGTGGGCCTGCAGGGTGAACAGCCGCAGGGTCATCGGTGACACGCCCGAATCCAGCAGAGCCCGGATGGTGGTGAAGTTGCCGAGCGATTTCGACATCTTCTGGCCCCCCACGTTGACCATGCCGTTGTGTAGCCAGTAGCGGGCTAGCTCCTTGCCGGTGGCCGCCTCCGACTGGGCGATTTCGTTCTCGTGGTGGGGGAACACCAGGTCGGCTCCACCCAGGTGGATGTCGATGGTGTCGCCCAGCTCCTCGCGCACCATGGCGGAGCACTCGATGTGCCAACCCGGCCGGCCCGCCCCCCAGGGGGAGGGAAAGCTGGGCTCCCCGGGTTTGGCCCCTTTCCACAGGGCGAAATCGAAGGGGTGTTGCTTGCGGGCTTCCTCTTCCGTGGCCACCCTCCCGGCGGCATTGTCCTGCTGTTGCTCGAGGTCGCGGCCGCTCAACTTGCCGTAGCCGGCATGCTTCATCACAGCGAAATACACATCGCCATCGGCGGAGTAGGCGGCCCCCTTGGCCTCCAGTTCGCTGATCAGGGCCCGGATCGCCTCGAGGCTGCCGGTGGCCCGGGGCATACGGTCGGCGGGAAGGATGTTGAGCCGTGCCATGTCGGCCACGAAGGCCTCAATGTTGCGCTCGCTCACCGCCTCCATGGAGCTGCCCTCCGCGGCGGCCCGGCCCAGGATCTTGTCGTCGATGTCGGTGTAGTTCTGCACGAACGTCACCGCGTAGCCGCTCCAGATGAGGTAGCGGCGCAGCACGTCCCAGGCGATGTAGCTGCGGGCGTGGCCGAGATGACACAGGTCGTAGACCGTGACACCGCAGCAGTAGATGCTCACCTTGCCGGGCTCCAGCGGGTGGAACTCCTCCACGCGCCGGCTGAGGGTGTTGGTGAGCTTGAGGGTCATCGGGCCGGCGCTTACTTCGCTTCCATCCAGTTGGGGCCGACGCCGGTCTCCACCACCAGGGGCACAGCCAGCGTGACCGCGCGCTCCATGGTTTCACGCGTCAGGGCCAGCACCGCCTCGAGGCCGTCGGGGGCCGCCTCCAACACCAGTTCATCGTGCACCTGCAGCAGCAACCGGGCGGGCAGGCCGCTCGCCGCCAGCTGATGCTGCAGCTGCACCATCGCCAGCTTGATGATGTCGGCGCTGGATCCCTGGATCGGGGCGTTGGCAGCGGCCCGCAGCTGCTGGGCCTCCATGCCGCCGCGGCGCGCCACCTCCAGGTCGATCTCGAGGGGGTCCTTGCCCAGCAGGCGGCCGAGGCCTGAGGGGTCGAAGCCGAAGGGGCGGCGGCGGCCCAGGATCGTTTCCACGTAGCCGCGGCTGAGGGCCAGCCGTTCCTGCAGCTCGAGGAAGGCGAACACCTTGGGGTAGCGCTGCTTGTATTTGCTGAGGAAGTCCTTGGCCTGGGTCTGGCTGACGCCGGTTTCCCGGGCAAAGCGCTGGGCGCCCATGCCATAGATCACGCCGAAGTTGATCGTTTTGCCCAGCCGCCGCTCATCACTGCTCACGGCCTCCCCCTCGGCCTTGTCGAACAGCAACCGAGCGGTCACGGCGTGCACGTCGTCGCCGTTGCGGTAGGCCTCCACCAGCACGTCCTCCCCGGAGAGGTGGGCCAGGATGCGCAGCTCGATCTGGGAGTAGTCGGCGCTGATCAGCTGCCAACCCTGCTCCGGAAGGAAGGCCTTGCGGATGCGCCGCGAGAACTCCGTGCGCACGGGGATGTTCTGCAGGTTGGGGTTGCTGCTGGAGAGGCGCCCGGTGGCGGTCACCGCCTGGTTGAAATCGGTGTGGACCCGGCCTGTCTCCGGCTCCATCAGGGCCGGCAACGCATCCACGTAGGTGCTCTTGAGCTTGCTGAGGGTGCGGTGCTCCAGCACCAGCGGCACCACCGGGTGGGCGTCCTCCAGTTTTTCGAGCACGGCGGCGTCGGTGCTCCAGCCCGTTTTGGTCTTGCGGGATTTCTTGCGGTCCAGCCCCAGGGTGTCGAACAACAGCTCCCCCAGCTGTTTGGGGGAGGCGAGGTTGAAGTCGAGGCCCGCGGCGGCCTTGGCGTCGGCCTCCAGCCGTTCCAGGGTGGCGGCCAGCTCCGTGCTCAGCTCGGCCAGGTAGGCGGTGTCGATGCGGATGCCGGTGGCCTCCATCTGGGCCAGCACGGGCTCCAGGGGCAGTTCCACCTGATCCAACAGCTGCGGCAACTGCGGCCCGAGTTCGATTAGTTGGGTGCGCAGCAGGGGGGTGAGCCGCCGGGTGACATGCACATCCATGCCGCAGTACTGAGCGGCGGCCTCGATCGGTACCGATGAGAAGTCGGCCCCCTTGGCCACGAGTTCGCTGTAGCTGGTGGGGGTGAAGCCGAGGTTGCGCTCCGCCAGCACCTCCAGGCCGTGCTTGGCGTTGGCATCCCGCAGGTAATCGGCCAGCAGCGTATCCATCACCACCCCGCCCAGGGGCAGGCCATGGCGCAGCAGGATCAGCCGGTCGTATTTGGCGTTCTGCAGCGTTTTGGGGTGCTGCGGGCTCGCCAGCCAGGTGGCCAGGCCCGTGAGTACGTGATCCAGCGGCAGCTGGGGCGGCGCGGCGGGCGGTTCGCTCAATAGATCGGCGGCCATGGGCGGCTGGTGGCCAATCGGGATGTAGGCCAGATCCCCTGGGCCCTCCCCCCAGGCCAGGCCGATGCCCACCAGTTCCGCCCGGAAGGGGTTGAGGTGGGTGGTTTCGGTATCGAGCGCGATCGGTGCGGCGGCATCGGTGGTGGCCATCAGCCGCGTCACCAGTGCCTCGAGCTCGGCGGCGTTGGTGATCAGCTGAGGCTGGAGTTGGGGTGGTGGCTGCGGGGCTGGGGCCGAGCCGGTGTTGGGTTCGTTGGTGGCTGCAAGGGTGGACCCACTTGCGCTGGACTTTGGTCCCACCCCTGCAGCGCCGCTAGAGAGGTCCGCTCGTTCGGGGGCGTCGGCGATCTCCGCTGGCGGCTCGCTGGAGAAGATCTGAGCAAAGCTGTTCACCTGGCGCCGCAGGCTGAACAGCTCCAGCTCCTCGAGCCGTTCCGCCAGGGCCTCAGCCTTCACGGCCCCCAGTGGCAGCCGTGGATCCTGGGGCAGGGGGATGTCCACCAGGATCTCCGCCAGCATGCGCGAGCGGTAGGCGTTCTCCTTGTCGCTGCTGAGCTTCTCGAGCAAGGCCCCCTTGAGGGCCCCCTTGGGGTCCTTCGCCTTGGGGCCCGCCGCTAGCAGCTGCTCCAGGGCGTTGTAGACGCCATCGAGAGTCTGGTGGGCCTGCAGCAGGGTGATGGCGGTCTTCGGGCCGACCCCCTTCACACCGGGGATGTTGTCGCTGGTGTCGCCGGTGAGGGCCTTGAGATCCACCACCTCCTCGGGGGTGACGCCGAGCTTGGCGATCACCCCCTCACGCCGCATCTCCACCGGGCCACTGCTCTTGGCGTAGGGGCCACCGCCCATGTAAAGCACGGCAATGTCGCGGACGTCGTCCACCAGCTGGAACAGGTCGCGATCGCCGGAGAGGATCCGCACCCGCCAACCTTCGTTGGCGGCCCGGTTCGCCAGGGTGCCGAGCACGTCATCCGCCTCGTAGCCCGGTGCCATGCACAGGGGGATGTCGAGGGCGGATTCGAGGATCTGCTGCAGGTTGGCGAGGTCGGCGAAGAAGTGCTCCGGCGCTTGATCGCGGTGCGCCTTGTAGGCCTCATCGGCCTCGTGCCGGAAGGTGGGCTCAGCGGTGTCGAAGGCAATCACCACCCCCTGGGGCGCCAGACCTTTGCAGTTGTCGAGCAGGGCCTTGAGGAAGCCGTAGGTCACGGAGGTGGGTACCCCGTCCTTGGTGCTCAGACCGCCCTCACCCCCCTTGCTGAAGGCGTAGAAACTGCGGAAGGCCAGCGAGTGTCCATCCACCAGCAGCAGCAGGGGTTTTTCGTTGGCTGCACCCGCTGCCGCTGCCACCCGCTGCCCCCGCACAATGGCCGCCAGCCTGACAGAAGGGGCCTGAACCTGCGATGTCCCTGGCCGTGAGCCGTCAAGCTGCCTTCAGCTCCTGTGGCCAGCACCGCTGGTGGTTGGAGCGCCGCTGGGAGCCAGTCCAGCCGAGGCTGCTGTTCATTGGCCTCAATCCCTCCCGC
>JBEIQU010000118.1:0-5491 GCA_040376355.1 Prochloraceae cyanobacterium
ACCACCTGGGGCACAGGCTTTTCCGCTGAGCTCGAACGGGAGGCCGAACGGCTGGTGGAGCGCAGTGGCCAACCGCTGCCCGGTGATGCCGAGCGGCTGGATCTCACCCACCAGCGTTGCGTGACCATCGATGACGACGACACCTGCGACATCGATGACGCCCTGGCTCTGGAGGAGCGGGAAGCCGGTGGGTGGCGGATCTGGATCCATGTGGCCGACCCCGGGCGGCTGGTGCCCTGGGACTCGCCCCTCGATCTGGAAGCCAGGCGCCGCGGCAGCAGCCTCTACCTAGCCCAGGGGATCCTGCCGATGTTTCCCCAGGTGCTCTCGACGGGGCCGTTCAGCCTGCGGGCGGGCCATCGCTGCGCTGCCTGGAGCACCTGGGTGGAGCTCGATGCGCAGGGGGCGATCACGGCCTACGGCGTGGAGCGCAGTTGGGTGCAGCCCACCTACCGACTGAGTTACGCCGATGCCGATGACCTGATTGAGCTGGCCCCGCCACAGGAGGCCGACCTGGCCGTGATGGAGCAGATCCTGCAGAGCCGGCGCCGCTGGCGACTGCAACAGGGGGCCCTGCAGATGGATCTAGCGGAAGGCCGCGTCCGCTCCCGAGATAGCCACGCCTGCGTGGAGATCACCGAGCCTGGGCCAGCCCGATCGCTGGTGGCTGAGGCAATGATCCTGGCGGGGGCTGTGGCTGCCCAGCTGGGGGTGGATCACGGCCTGGCCCTGCCGTACCGCAGCCAGCTGCCCGCAGAACTGCCGCCCCGGGCAGTGCTGGAGGCATTACCGGAGGGGCCCGTGCGCTTTGCGGCCATCAAACGCTGCCTCAGCCGCGGGCTGATGGGCACCGACCCGGCCCATCACTTCAGCCTGGGATTGCCGGCCTACGTGCAGGCCACCTCCCCGATTCGCCGCTATGGCGACCTGGTGGTGCAGCGACAACTGGCCGCCTGGCGGCGTGGAGAACCAACCCTGAGCAAGGACGAGCTGGCGCCCCTGCTGGAGCAGTTCGATGCGGCGGTGCGTGAGGGGGTGGCCATCAGCCGGGAGGACGGGCGCCATTGGCAGCAGGTGTGGTTTGAGGCCCACCGCAGTGGCCAATGGCGGGCGGACTTTCTGCGCTGGTTGCGGCCCCAGGACCGTCTGGGGTTGGTGCGGGTCGATGAGCTGGCGATGGACGTGGCGGCGGAGTGTCCACCCAAAGCCGAGCCGGGCACCGCGTTGCTGCTGCGCGTGCAACTGGTGGATCCCCTGCGGGACCAACTGCGGCTGGTGGCCTCAGCCGGCTAGACGCGACACCCGCAGCCAGGGGCCGGCGGTGTTGAGACAGCCCACCAGGGTGGTGGGTGTGGGCCGGCTGAGGGCGTTCAACCACGCATGCAGCGAGGGTTCGAGGGTGATCAGCGGTAGGCAGCGGTCAGCCCCCAACGCGAGGCTGAACCCACCCTCCCCGTCGGGGATCACGGTGCCTGTCCAGGCTTGTTCGTGGGGCTCAGGGGGTGCCGTGCAGGGCTGGTCAGGCTGGGATTCGGTGCCGCCCCAGCGGCCATCGGCACCGATGCGGGTGGGGTCGTCCAACACCGCCAACTGGCGCTGGCGCCAGGCGGGGTGGTGCCACGGCGTATCCCAGAGGGGGACCACCGCCGCTGGGGCCTGGGGATCGTGGAGCAGGGCCTCCTGCACCGCGCGCACCGGCAGCTGGGCGGGAGTCAGCCCACGGGCAACCGCCAGTGCCGCCGCTGCGCCGGCGGCCTGGCCGATGTTGAGGATCAGCGGTTGCAGGCGCGTGGCTCCGTTGGCCATGTGGCTGGTACTGAAGCCCTTGTCCGCCGCCAAGAGGTTCTCCACCTCAGCGCTGAGGAGTGCTCCGAAGGGAATGCAGAAGGGGGTGCCGCTCCAACGGCCTCCCCAACGGCAGCTTTTGGGGGCCAGGGGCCAATCCGGGCCGGGGTAATGGTGATCGTTGGCGTAATTGCCCACAGCCACGGACGTGGTGGCACCACGGGGATCCATGGGTAGTGCGCCGATGGCCTGACCAGGCCCTTGGGGCAGAAGCTGCTGCTCCGTGACCACCTCAAGCCCCATCAGCCGCCGGCCTTCGCGCCAGTAGGGCATCAGCGCCAGGGGGGATGCGCCGGTGAGGGCCGATGGGCTGGCATCGCCGCTGGGGAAACAACGGGCCGGTTGCAGCCAGCCATCCGAGGCCTCCTGCAGAGCCGCGGCAAAGGCCAAGCTGTGCTCCTGCATCCGCTGCTCCAGGGCTGAGCGCACGGCGGCATCCGGGCCATACAGCTGCGGCAGTTGCGTGTGCCAGTCGTTGCCATCCAGGGGCCAATTGAGCATCACCAACCCGTTTGGCAGGCGCCCATAGGTGATGGTGCGCTCCAGCCCGAAATGGCGGGTGGCCTGGGTGAACGGCGCCGCCAGGGGCGCATCCCCCAAGGGAGGCGCCTCCGTCTGTTGTAACTGCCCCATGGCCACCCAGGTGGGGGATTGCACCGGTTGCAGGCGGAAAAAGGGTTGGGTGGCCAGGTCGGCCTGCGGCGGCGCGCTGGGCTCCTGCCACTGCTCCTGGGGCTCCCACCCGAAGCGGTACGCCGCCTCCGCCAGGGGAAAAGTGTCACCGAGGTCGCTGCCATCGATCAACAGCTGCAGCTCCAGGCGCACGGTCCGTTGGCCCTGTTGCACCAGCAAGGCCGCAATGCGGGAGCCATGGCGCTCCACCGCCAGCAGCTGCACCGACGGCCACCACTCCAGCAGGGGTTCCCGTTGACACCAACGGCGCAGGATCGCCTCCGCCGTGGCGGGCCGGTAGCCGAAGCAACTCACCCAGTTGTGGTCGAGTCCGCTGGGTTCCTGCTGCTGCAACTCCCGCAGGAAGGCGCCCCAGAGTCCCGTCTGCCAGGGGCTGAGCTCATTGCCATCAGGGCAGCAGACGCCGGCGGCACTGACCATCCCCCCCAGCCAAGGGCCCGGGGTCAGCAGCAGCGTGGACGCTCCGCCACGGGCTGATTGGAGGGCCGCCGCCACGGCACCGGTGCCCCCCCCCCAGACCACCACGGGAACGGCCTTGGCTTCCAGGGGCATCGGCCCAGCGTCGCTAGTGCCAAGGCTCGCAGCTCAAGGCCCGGGCGGAAAGGGCTGCGTAAGATCCGGCCGATGACCTACACCCTCACCACCCCGCTCTACTACGTCAACGACAAGCCGCATCTGGGCAGTGCTTACACGACCCTGGCCTGCGATGCGTTGGCGCGGTTTCAACGGTTGAAGGGTGAATCGGTGCTGTTCATCACCGGCTGTGATGAACATGGCCAGAAGATCCAGCGCACGGCGGAGGCCGCCGGTCTCAGCCCCCAGGCCCACTGCGATGCCGTCAGCGCCCAATACAGGGAGTTGTGGCAGCGCTGGCAGATCAGCAACGACCGCCTGATTCGCACCACCGATCCACGCCACCGCCGGATTGTTGAGCAATTTTTTGCCCGCGTGGAGGCCCAGGGCGACATCGTCGAGGGGCGGCAGCAGGGCTGGTACTGCGTCGCCTGCGAGGAGTTCAAGGACGATCCGGCCAGTGCTGAGGCGCCGGAGTGCCCGATCCACCGCAGGCCCCTGGAATGGCGCGATGAGCTCAACCTGTTCTTCCGCCTCTCCCGCTACCAACAGCAGATCGAGGCGTTGATCGCCCAGCCCGGGTTCATCCAGCCCAGCAGCCGTCGCAATGAGGTGGAGAACTTTGTGCGCCAAGGCCTGCGCGACTTTTCCATCTCACGGGTGAACTTGCCCTGGGGCATTCCCGTGCCCGGGCATGACGGGCACACGTTCTACGTGTGGTTTGACGCCCTGCTGGGCTACATCACCGCCCTGCTGGAGGAGAGCGACAGCCCCGATCTGGACACAGCCCTGGCCCGCGGCTGGCCGGCGGCGGTGCATGTGATCGGCAAGGACATCCTGCGCTTCCACGCCGTCTACTGGCCGGCGATGCTGCTCTCGGCCGGCTTGCCCCTGCCGCGCAAGGTGTTCGGCCACGGCTTCCTGACGCGTGAGGGCCAGAAAATGGGCAAGTCGCTCGGCAACGTGCTGGATCCGGCGCTGCTGCTGGAGCGTTGCGGTCGTGATGCGGTGCGCTGGTACCTGCTGCGGGATATCCCCTTCGGCGAGGACGGCGATTTTCAGCAGCAGCGGTTCACCGACCTGGTGAATAACGATCTGGCCAACACCATCGGCAATCTGCTGAACCGCACCAGCTCCATGGCCCGCCGCTGGTTTGCCGAAACGGTGCCGCCGGCCGGTGCCGCCGGCCGCCACGACCACCCCCTCGCCCTGGCGGCCCAGCAAGCCACCAGCACGGCCCTGGCCGCCCTGGAGCAGCTGGAGTTCCGCACCGCCGCCGAGGCCACCCTGCAGCTGGCGATCAGCGCCAATGGCTACCTCAACGATCAGGCCCCCTGGAGCCGCATGAAGCAGGAGGGAACCCTGGAGCAGGTGGCGGCAGACCTCTATGCCGTGCTGGAGGCGGCACGCATCGTGGCGCTGCTGTTGGCCCCCCTGCTGCCGGATCTGGCGGAGCGGATGCTCAACCAACTCGGGCAGCCCCTGCCGGACTCAACCGCCCGGCCCGCGGCCGATGCCGCCACGCCTGGCGTTGACTGGACAGCGCGGCTGACTTGGGGTGGACTGCAATCGGGCTCCCCGTTGCCCGAGCCCTCCCCCGTGATGGCGCGCCTGGAGCTCGACGAACCGCTGTGACCCGCTTGCTCCCCCAACGCGGTCTGTGGCTCGTCACCCTGGCGATGGGCCTGGCGGGATGCACCAGCGCACCCCGGCCCCAGCCCCCTGAGGAGCCGTTTGTGTTCCGGGCCCTGGATCTGCGCCAGCGGGATGCCCTCGGTGCGCCGGCCTGGGAGTTGATCAGCCCCGAAGCCCGCTATGACATCGTCCGGCAGTTGGCCCAGGCCCGCCAGCCCCGCGGCACGATCTACAAACAGGGCAAGCCACACATCACCGTTCGGGCGCTGAGCGGCACCGTGATCGGGGATGGTCAGGCCATCCAACTCGAGGGGGATGTGCAGATCACCCTGTTGGGCCCCAACCCCGTGCGCATCCAGGGGGACCAGGTGCGCTGGATCCCCAGCCAGGATCTGATGGTGATCGACCGCGGCCCCACGGCCATCGACCGCCGCACACGGTTGCAGGCAGGTTTGGCCCGCTATCGCATCAAAGACGATCAGCTGGAGCTGCGTGGAACCCCCGTGCTGGAGCACTGGCAGCAGCCCACCACCAAGACCAGCCCTGCCGCACCCCCCCTGCGGGTGCAAACCGCCTGGTTGAACTGGCGGCCGGACCAGGGGGATCTGATCGCCCCTGAGCCGGTTCGCGGTGTGCGCCGTGAGGTGGCCTCCGCCCTGGAACTGCGGGCCCAGGGCCTGAAGGGCAACATCCGCCAGGGCTATGTCGACCTGCAGAGCCCCGTTCAGGTGCGCGATCCGAAACG
>JBEIQU010000209.1:0-3648 GCA_040376355.1 Prochloraceae cyanobacterium
CTGCGCCAAACCGGGCTGCTGCAACTGATGGCGCAGATCGGCAGCTGGATTCCCGCCAGCTCCGCCCGACTGGGCATCGCCGATCGCATCTTCACGCGCGTCGGAGCCGGCGACGACCTCAGTGCCGGCCAGTCCACGTTCATGGTGGAGATGGCGGAAACCGCCAACATCCTTCATCACGCCACAGCGCGATCGCTGGTGCTGCTGGATGAGATCGGCCGCGGCACCGCCACCTTCGATGGCCTGTCCATCGCCTGGGCGGTGGCCGAATACCTAGCCGACCAAATCGCTTCCCGCAGCGTGTTCGCCACCCACTACCACGAGCTCAACGAGCTGGCGCAGGAACGGCGCAACGTGGCCAATGCCCAGGTGCTGGTGGAGGAAACCGGCAACGAGCTGCGCTTCCTGCACCGGGTGGTGAGCGGGGGCGCCAGCCGCAGCTACGGCATCGAAGCGGCGCGGCTGGCGGGGGTGCCGGCCGCGGTGGTGCTGCGGGCCCGCCAGGTGCTGGGCCGCATCGAGGCCAACAGCCATGTGGCCGTGGGCCCCAGCGCCGGCAATCAGCGCGCCGCCGCCTGATCCAGCCAGCCCCGGCGCAACAGGGCATTGGCGGCAGCCCCCACAAGCCCTGCCCCGCCGCGACTGCCCTCCAGACGGATCTGGGGCAGATGCAGCGCGTCCGCCAGATGGCGCTTGCTCTCCGCCACCCCCACAAAACCCACGGGCATGCCGATCACCAGGGCGGGAGCGGTGCAGCGACCTTCAGCCACCAAGGCCAGCAACAGCTCCAGCGCCGTGGGGGCGCTGCCGATCAACACCACGGCCCCAGGCAAGTCGCGCAGGGCCTGGGCCATGCCCGCCGCCGTGCGGGTGCCACCGGCGGGGGCGCTCAGGGGTGCCCACTCGAGCACGCTGCGCACCGCATTGCCGAAGGTGCGCCGCGCCATCGGGGCCACGGCAGCGGCCGCCATGGCGGTGTCGGTAAGCAGGGGCGCTTCAGCGGCCAGGGCCGCCACACCGGCCTCGCAGGCACCGGCGGAGCAACGCAGATCCTTGGCCAGGTTGAGGTCGCCGCTGCTGTGGATCAGCCGCAGCAGCACCTCCTGCTCCAGGGGGGTGAAGGGCTGCAGCAGGGAGGGAGCCAAAGCCTGGCGGATCAGGCGAATGCTCTCGCTGAAGATCGGATGGTCGAAACCGGCGGAGTCTTCAGGCACGGCGGGGGAAGACGCGCAAGGGATCTGCGCTGATTCTGGGCAGCCCTGAACCGGGGGTGATCTGTACAGACTGTGCATCCCGCTCGGCGCCCGCCACGGCGCAGCACTTCAAGATGGACGCCACGGTGAACAGCGCGGGGCGCTTCGGGATTGAACAGGCCCGTAAGCGCTTCCCGGAACTGGTGAGCCGGGCCGCAGGGGGAGAGCGGATCGTGATCTGCCGGCACCAGCAACCCCTGGCGGCACTGGTGCCCTTGACGGATACGTCCAGTGCCAGCGCTAGCCGCGGCCCGGAGCCCCCCAGTGCGCTGCTGGGGCTGCAGGGCAGCGGCCGCCACTGCTGGCAGGCCGGTGACAACCGGGTGGCCCGCCCCACCCCGCCTGCCCTGGTGCATCCGGTGCGGCGCCACAAAGCCTTTGATCCGCGTCTGCTCACCCAGGGCAGCCACATCGCCTTCGATGGCAGCGCTCTGGTGGCCTTCCTGTGCGATGCCCAGGGAACGGGGGATTACCTCGGCCCGCTAATGGATGGCATCAGCCAGGGCTACTGGCAGGGGGTGATCAGCAGCCTCAGCCTGATGCGGGTGCTGGAGGGGCCACTGTCCTGCGGCGATGAAGCCCTCTGTCAGCGCTACAGCCAGGCCTTTCACCAGCCGCACTGGCAGCTGATCGCCCCAGATCCAGCAATCACCGGGGCCGCCGCCCGCCTGCGGCAGCAGCAGCCCCAACTGACGGACACCAGCGCCGTGGAACTGGCCACCGCCATCCACAGCGGTGCCGCCGTGTTGGTGACGGATGAGCCAACCCTGGCCCAAACTGATCAACACCCGGTGCTGAGCGCCCTGCGGATCTAATGCCGATCCATCTGCTCTGGGGCGACGACGAAGCTGCCCGCGGCCGGGCCGTTGAAGCACTGATCCAACAGCACACCGATCCGGCCTGGCAGAGCATCAACCTCAGCCGGCTGGATGGCTCAGACACGGCCCAGGCCAGCCAGGCCCTGGCGGAGGCCCGCACCCCGCCCTTTGGTGCCGGCGATCGGGTGGTGGTGTTGCAGCGCAGTCCGTTCTGCAACCAATGCCCGGCGGAACTGGCGGATCAACTTGATGCCTCGCTGCAGCTCATCCCTGAGGGGTGCCATCTGGTGCTGGTGAACCCGGCCAAGCCCGACGCCCGCCTTCGCAGCACGAAACGTCTCCAACAGCTGGCTAAGGCTGACCAGATGCAGGAGCGCAGTTTTGTGCTGCCTGCCATCTGGGATGGAGGCGGCCAGCTGGAGCTGGTGCAACGCACCGCCACAGACCTCGGCCTCAAGTTGGAGCGCAGCGCCGCCGAAGCCCTCTGCGATGCCATCGGCAGCGACAGTGCGCGCCTGGCGAGCGAACTGGAGAAGCTGTCGCTCTATGTGGGGCCCGGGCAAGCGATCACCCTCGCCGCCGTGGAGGCCCTGGTGGGCAGCCAGGCCACCAACGCCCTGCAGGTGGGCGATGCCCTGTTGGCGGGCCAGCCGGCCCAGGCGGTGGCCCTGGTGGATGCACTGCTGGCCGCCAATGAACCGGCCCTGCGCATCGTGGCCACCCTCTGCGGGCAAATCCGGGGATGGCTGTGGGTAAGCCTGCTCGACCAGCAGGGGGAAAGCGATGTGAACGCCATCGCCAAGGCGGCGGGGATCGGCAACCCCAAGCGCATCTACGTGATGCGCAAACAGATCCGGGGCCGCCCTCCGGCCCGTTTTCTGCTGCTCCTCCGCCAACTGCTGGAGGTGGAGGCGGCCCTCAAGCGCGGCAGCGAACCGGGCGATGCCTTCCGCGACGGGTTCCTGCTCACCGCCTAGGCCTGCCTGCGTAGGACAATCGGCGGTTCGCAGACCCCTCGCCATGGCCCTGCTGGTCCAGAAATTCGGCGGCACCTCCGTGGCCGACGTGGAACGCATCCAGGCGGTGGCACGGCGCATCGCCGCCTGCCGGCAAGCGGGTCACGATCTGGTGATCGTGGTGTCGGCCATGGGCCACACCACCGATGAGCTCACGGGGCTGGCCCGGGCCATCAGCGGCAACCCTCCCCAGCGGGAGATGGACATGCTGCTGGCCACCGGGGAGCAGGTGTCGATCGCACTGCTGGCGATGGCCCTGCAGGCCATCGGGGTGCCCGCCGTGTCGATGACCGGCCCCCAGGTGGGGATCCTGACCGAATCCACCCACGGCCGAGCCCGCATCCTTGACATCCGCACCGACCGGCTGCGGCGGCTGTTGGAGGAGGGCAATGTGGTGGTGGTGGCTGGATTCCAGGGCACCAGCAACAGCCTCTCTGGGGTTGCGGAAATCACCACCCTGGGCCGCGGCGGTTCCGACACCTCGGCGGTGGCCTTGGCGGCAGCCCTCGGCGCCGACGCCTGTGAGATCTACACCGATGTGCCGGGGGTGCTCACCACCGA
>JBEIQU010000257.1:0-2663 GCA_040376355.1 Prochloraceae cyanobacterium
CGTTGACGTGGTGGCCGGTCGCGCCTTTGTGGAGCGCATTCGCACCAGCGTGGAGTCCACCCGCCGCCCCGAGGTGGTGGGCGGTCTGGGGGGATTCGGTGGCCTCTGCCGCCTGCCAGCAGGCCTGCGCAAGCCCCTGCTGGTGTCCGGCACCGATGGCGTGGGCACCAAGTTGGAGCTGGCCCAGGCCCATGGCCGCCATCACGGTGTCGGCATCGACCTGGTGGCCATGTGTGTCAACGACGTGGTGACCAGTGGCGCCCAGCCCCTGTTTTTCCTGGATTACATCGCCACCGGCAAGCTGGCGCCGGAGGCCATGGCGGCGGTGGTGGAGGGCATCGCCGACGGCTGCCGGCAGAGCGGCTGCGCCCTGTTGGGTGGCGAAACGGCCGAGATGCCGGGCTTCTACGGCGCCGGTCGCTACGACCTGGCCGGCTTCTGCGTGGCCGTGGTGGAAGAGGACGAGCTGATCGACGGCAGACGCGTGCAAGCGGGTGATCAGATCCTGGCGGTGGCCAGCAGTGGCGTGCACAGCAACGGCTTCAGCCTGGTGCGCCGCATCCTGGAGCTGCACGGTGTGGGGGCTGATACGCCGCTGCAGCCGGGCGGTCCGGCGGTGCTGGATGCGCTGCTGGAGCCCACCGTGCTCTATCCCGCCTTGGTGGCGGCTCTGCTGGCGGCGCGGGTCGAGCTGCATGGCATGGCCCACATCACCGGCGGTGGCCTGCCGGAAAATCTGCCCCGGACCCTGCCTCCCGGTCTCCATGGCTGGATTGATGCGTCGGGCTGGGAGCGGCCGCCCCTGTTCCGTTGGTTGCAGGAGAAGGGTGAGGTGCCGGAGGCCGATCTCTGGAACACCTTCAATCTGGGGGTGGGTTTCGCCCTGGTGCTGCCCGAATCGGCGGTGGACGCGGCCCTGGCGGTGTGCAGCGCCCAGGGCCATCGCGCCTGGCGCCTAGGGGAGGTGCGGGCTGGATCGGCTCCCGACGATCAACCCCTGGCCGGTTTACCGGCCTGAACGGCGGCAGCCCCGCCCGAGAATTGCTTCAGCCTGTGCGCCAGAGGCCTTTCAATGCGAAACCCTGCCTAAGGTGCGCGCATCGTGGAACACCCACCTCGGTGGTCTGTTGCACAGCCGCTGACGTCACATCCCTGACCAAGCCAAGACGAATCCGGCCCTGGTCGGTTTCGGTTTTATGTCGCCTCTGTTTACACAACTCATACCGCAAGAGATATGGCCTTCACAGGTTCCCCATCGCCGCTGGCTGCGGCTCCGTCGGCTTCGGCTGCTTCCACGGCGATCACCCGTTCCGCACGTCTGACCCGCCGCCGCAGCTCTGCCGGCCCTGTGCCCCCCAATCGGCCGCTGCGTCCCCGGGAGAGCTACCCCACCCGCAGCAACGTGCGGCCCACGTTTCTCACCCTGCGCGACCACGGCAAGGTGTTCGTGGCGGATCTGCCCCGCCTCTCCGATGGCCAACTGGCCCACGTGGGCGTTGAGGCCCGTGAGGTGCTCGACAGCCTGATCCGCCGGCTGGAGCAGCTGGATCAGCCCCTGCAGCTCACGGCCCAGGAGCAGGAAACGCGCATCCGTGCTGCCACCAAGCGGGATGTCACGGAACGGTTCATCCGCGCGGTGGAGGAGGAGCAGGAACAGCGCCGCTCCAATCCCGCCCTGAAGGCCGCAGCGGGTGAATCCCTGGCGCGCACCTTCCTGGAACTGGCCCGCCATCGGTTGCCCGGTTCCACCTTTGATTCCCTGCTGCAGGAGGCCCTGGCCGCCTGTGATGAGGCCGCACCCGAGGCCGCAGTCGCCGAGCAGGAGGCGCCTGATGTGGCCGCGGCGGAACCCCCGCGCCCCCGGGTGGTGACCTTGGTGCGCCATGCCGTTGAGGAGCAGCCCCAACGGTTGCCGGTGGTGCTCACCCCAGACCCCTCGCCCCTGATGGGACAGGAGACGCTCGATCAGGCGATCTGAAGCTCAGGCGCTTTGAAAGGGGTTGGCCGGCATGCGCGCTGCATCGCCCGCCAGCACGAGTGCATCCAGGCGGTCGCGCTCCGCGGTGCTCAGCATCCAGCTCAGGGCCGCCGCGGTTTGATCCACCTGCTCGGGGCTGCGCAGGCCCGGGATCGGCATCGCCCCATGGGCCCGGCACCAGTTGAGGGCCACCGCCGCCAAGCCGCCGGGCCGCCCCTCGGCCAGCTCGGCCATGGCCTGCCGCAGCGGTTGGATGCGCGGGCCTAATCGCCGGAACAGGGCCCCCCGCGGCCCTGCGATCGGTTGCTGCACTTGCCCATCGCTGCGGCTGAGCAGCCCCAGGGCCAGTGGGCTATAGGCAATCAGTTCGATCCCCAGCTCCCGGCAGACCGCCGCCACGCCGTTGCCCTGAATGGGTTGCGGCGCCAGCAGCGACAGCTGCACCTGCAAGCTGCTGAGCGCGACCCCCTGATCCGCCAGCCGTTGGTGCATCTGGCGCAGCCGTTGGGGCCCCATGTTGGAGACCCCGAGGCTGGCAACGGCCCCCTCGCGCACCAAATCCGCCAGACCATCCAGCAGGGGACCTTCCTGCCAGGGCGCGTAGCGGGCGGTGCTCCAGTGCAGTTGCACCCGCTGCAGCTGCCCCTGCAGCCGCTCCTGGGAGGCGGCGAAGGCGCGCCGGTAG
>JBEIQU010000046.1:0-9287 GCA_040376355.1 Prochloraceae cyanobacterium
AAGCCTGAGCCCATACCGGCCATGCCGGCCAGCGAGCCAGCTGCTACGGCCCCAGCCACGGCCGGCGACACCCCCACGCCGGAGCCAGCGGAACCCACCAGCCAAGCCGCAGAAGCACCACCGAGCACCGCGGTGATCCCGGCTGAACCACCGGCACCCCCCGAACCGGCAACGGCCATCGAGCCAACCCCAGAACCAGCTCCTGAACCGGAGCCTGAAGCCGTCACTCCCGCCGCACCAGCAGCAACACCGGCAACGGCAACGGCAGGGGAGCCCGCCATGAGCCCCCCCCCGCTGGCCATCCCCAGCGCTCCTGAGCGGATCGCGCCGGCCACGAGCCTGATTGGCTCGGCACGGGATCAGGTGCGGGCCGATGGATCCCTGCTGCAGCCCAAATCCCGCGGCCCCCTGGCCGGCCTGCGGGAGAAGCTGGGCGGATGAACGAACAGCTGATCTGGGGGTTTGGCCTCAGCCCCCAGGCCGACCCCCTGCTGCAGCGCCTACTCAGCGCCGGCCTGATTGAACGGGTCGCCCTGCCGCCCGATGGCCAAGCCTGGCGCGCTCAGGAACTCCCCTTCTTTCTGGAGCAGACCTGGCCCCACTGCCAGGCCCTGGTGGCCGTGGGGGCCTGCGGCGCCATCACCCGTCTGGTGGCGCCCTGGCTGCAGAGCAAACAGAGCGATCCGGCCGTGGTGGTGCTCGATCCCGGTGGCCGCTTTGCGATCCCCTTGCTGGGGGGGCACGGCGCCGGTGGGGAGGCCCTGGCCCAGCGCATTGCCGCCCAACTGGGGGGCCAGGCGGTGCTCACCGGCGCCAGCGCAACAGCCGGCCAACTCGCCCTCGATTGCTTCGGCCAGCGCTGGGGCTGGCGCCGCGGCGCTGGCGACTGGGATGCCTTGATGAAACAGGCCCAGCGCCAACAACCGGTGGCGCTGCAGCATGAACAGGGCAATCCCCGCTGGCACCAACTGCAGGGGCTGAAAGGATTTGCGGCCCCAGGTGACGAGCCGGGCAGCGCCCCTGGGGGCGAAGCGCTGGTGGTGAGCCTCTATCGCGGCGCCGGCTGCCGCTGGCATCCGCCGGCCCTGTGGCTGGGCATCGGCTGCGAACGGGGCACCAGCCTCAGCCTGCTGGAACGGCTGCTGGACGACACCCTGGCGGAGCACGGGCTGGCCCCGGAGGCGGTGGCCGGCCTGGCCAGCGCCGACCGCAAGGCCGATGAGCCGGCACTCCTGGAGCTGGCGGAGCGCCGCGGCCTGCCGCTGCGGTGCTTCACCAGCCCCGAACTGGCGGCGGTGGCGGTGCCCAATCCCTCGGCAACCGTGCTGGCGGAACTGGGCACCGCCAGCGTGGCGGAGGCCGCAGCCCTGCTGGCCGCCGGGCCCCACGGCCGGCTGCTGCAGCCCAAACGGATCGAGCGGGCCCAGGGGAACGAACAGGGGGCCGCCACCCTGGCCATCGCCCAGGCCCAGCAGCAATGGGCTCCACAGCGGGGGCAGCTGCACCTGATCGGCAGTGGCCCCGGCAGCCTCGAGCTGCTCACCCCCGATGCCCGCGCTGCCCTAGCCAAGAGCTGCGTGTGGGTGGGCTACGGCCTGTATCTGGATCTGCTGGAACCGCTGCGGCGGCCGGATCAACTACGCAGCGATGGCACCCTGACCGAGGAGCGACAGCGCTGCCGCGAAGCCCTGGAGCTGGCCTGCCAGGGGCTCACGGTGGCGTTGGTGTCGTCGGGCGACAGCGGCATCTATGGCATGGCCGGCCTGGCCCTGGAGCAATGGATGGCTCTGGCGGAGGGGGATCGCCCCCGCTTCAGCGTGCATCCGGGCATCTCAGCGCTGCAGCTGGCGGCCGCCCGGGCCGGCGCGCCGCTGATGCACGACTTCTGCACCATCAGCCTCAGCGATCGGCTCACCCCCTGGGAGGTGATCGAACGGCGGCTGCGGGCCGCCGCGGCCGGTGATTTCGTGGTGGCGCTTTACAACCCCCGCTCGCGGGGGCGCGACTGGCAACTGGCCAAGGCCCAGGAGCTGTTGCTGGAGGGCCGGCCGGCGAGCACCCCGGTGGTGTTGGCACGCCAACTGGGGCGGCAGGAGGAAGCGGTGAGCCTGCACAGCCTCGGCACGCTGCCCGTCGACCAGGTGGACATGCTCACCCTGGTGCTGGTGGGCAACAGCACCAGCCGGGTGGACGGCGGACGGATGGTCACCCCAAGGGGGTATCCCGGGGCTGAACTGAGCTGAGTCAGCTGAAAGTCGGGATGACAGGATTCGAACCTGCGGCCCCTTCGTCCCGAACGAAGTGCGCTACCAAGCTGCGCTACATCCCGATGGGCGGAGTGTAGGCGATGGGGGTTCAGGCGCCTTCCTAGAGTTGACATCCCACGGATGCCCCCGGGCCGATCCCCCTTGCTGAAACCCGACTGGCTGCGCGTGAAGGCTCCCCAGCGGGAACGGATCGGCGAGGTGGCCGACCTGCTGCTCGACCTCAAGCTCAACACGGTCTGCCAGGAGGCCAGCTGCCCCAACATCGGCGAGTGCTTCGCCGGCGGCACCGCCACGTTTTTGATCATGGGGCCGGGTTGTACCCGCGCCTGCCCCTACTGCGACATCGACTTCGACAAGAGCGTGCGGGCGCTCGATCCCACCGAACCGCAACGGCTTGGCGAGGCGGTGGCACGGCTGGGGCTGCGCCACGTGGTGATCACCTCGGTGAACCGCGACGACCTCGACGACGGCGGCGCCAGCCAGTTTGTGGCCTGCATCGAGCAGGTGCGCCAACGCTCGCCACTCACCACGATCGAGCTGCTGATCCCGGATTTCTGCGGCAACTGGGAGGCCCTGGCGGCGGTGATGGACGGGGCACCGGATGTGCTCAACCACAACATCGAAACCGTGCCGCGGCTCTACCGCAAAGCCCGGCCCCAGGGGATCTACGAACGCTCCCTGGAGCTGCTGCTGCGGGTTCGGCAGGGCTGGCCGCGGGTGTACAGCAAGTCGGGCTTGATGGTGGGGCTGGGGGAAACCGATGACGAGGTGGTGTCGGTGTTGGCCGACCTACGGCAACACCAGGTCGACATCGTGACCATCGGCCAGTACCTCTCGCCTGGGCCGAAACATCTGCCGGTGGATCGTTTCGTGACGCCCGAGCAATTTGAGCGGTTCCGCAGCCACGGCGAAGCGGATCTGGGCTTTCTGCAGGTGGTCAGCACCCCGCTCACCCGCAGCAGCTACCACGCCGGAGAGGTGCAGCGGCTGATGGCGCAGCACCCGCGTTAAGGGGCCAGCAGAAACTCCGCTTCCAGAGCCTGGGCTTCGGGGACATCCCCGAGGACCTCAAGGCGGCTGTTCACCAGGCTCACCGGCGCATCGAGCCGGGCGCAATGGTGCAGGAAAGCCACGGCCATCTGCCGGGCCATCAGCTGTTGCATCTGCTGGGCGAATTCGGGAGGCATGCGCTGGGTTGCGACTGCCGGAACCCTATGGAGACCCTGCAGCACGGCCACGGGGGCCGACCGAACCCGGTGGTGGGGCGAACCGTCCCGGCCGGGGGAGCCCCGAACCGGAACGGCGGCAAACCGACCCGCCGCCGGATCAGGCTGCGTCAGACAGCCACGGCCTGGCGCTCAGCCAGGCCCACGGTGGCCTTCTCGCTGGGGGGCACCAGCACCCGGAAGCGGCTCTTCCAGCTGTCCCAGTCGGCCAGGATCGCCGCAGCCTTGGCACTGCCAGTGGTCTGCTGATGGCTCAGCAGCAGGGGCTTGAGCAGAGCTTCCTGCTCGGGGGTGGTGAGCTCGCAGAGGGCCACGATCTCGGGATTCACCCGCTCCGCTAAACGACCGTCGTCATCCAGCAAGAAGGCCACGCCACCGGTCATGCCGGCGGCCAGGTTGCGGCCGGTGCTGCCCAGCACCACCACCACACCGCCGGTCATGTACTCACAGCAGTGGTCGCCGGCACCTTCCACCACGGTGCGGGCGCCGCTGTTGCGCACGGCGAAGCGCTCACCGGCGCGGCCCAGGGCAAACAGCTCACCCCCGGTGGCCCCATAGAGGCAGGTGTTGCCCAGGATCACCTGGCTGCCGGGATCGTGGCCACCGGCGGGAGGCACCACGGTGATGCGGCCCCCATTGAGGCCCTTGCCGACGTAATCATTGGCCTCGCCCACCAGGCGCACGTTCATGCCCTGGAGCACAAAGGCCCCGAAGCTCTGGCCAGCGGCGCCCTCGAAGGTGAGGTCGAGCTGACCGTTGAAACCGGTGTTGCCATGGCGCGCCGCAATCTCACCGGCCAGGCGTGCTCCGACGCTGCGGTCGGTGTTCACGATCGCCAGGGTGCGGGCCACACGGCCATGGCGATCGAGGGCCGCCATCAGCTCGGCATCGGCCAGCAGCTGGTCCTCCAGGATCACGCCGTTGCCATGGGCAGCGGTGTCATGCCGCAGCCAGACGCGGTCAGCCGCCGCCGGAATCGGATCCAGCAGACAGGAAAGGTCGAGGGCCTGGGTTTTGGCCAGCTGCACCGAACGGGCCTGCAGCAGCTCGGTGCGGCCGATGAGGTCTTCGAGCCGGGCCACGCCGAGCACGCTCAGCAACTGGCGCACCTCCTCGGCCACGAACAGGAAGAAGTTCACCACGTGCTCCGGCAGGCCTGTGAAGCGCTTGCGCAGGGCCTCCTTCTGGGTGGCCACCCCCACCGGGCAGTTATTGGTGTGGCAAACCCGGGCCATGATGCAGCCCTCGGCGATCATCGCGATCGAGCCGAAGCCATATTCCTCGGCGCCCAGCAGGGCGGCGATGAGCACGTCCCAGCCGGTCTTGAGGCCGCCGTCGGCGCGGAGCAGCACCCGCTCCCGCAGGCCGTTCTCGAGCAGGGCACGGTGCACCTCGGTGAGCCCCAGCTCCCAGGGGCTGCCGGCGTGTTTGATCGAACTGAGCGGTGAAGCCCCCGTGCCGCCGTCATGGCCGGAGATCTGAATCACATCGGCGTTGGCCTTGGCCACGCCGGCGGCGATGGTGCCGATGCCGATCTCCGCCACCAGCTTCACGCTCACCTTGGCGGCGGGGTGCACCTGGTGCAGGTCGTGGATCAGCTGCGCCAGATCCTCAATGGAATAAATGTCGTGGTGGGGAGGCGGTGAGATCAACGCCACCCCCGGCTTGCTGTTGCGCAGCCAGGCGATGTAGGGATCCACCTTGGGGCCGGGCAGCTGACCGCCCTCACCGGGCTTGGCACCCTGGGCCACCTTGATCTCCAGCTGCCGACCACTGCGCAGGTATTCGGGGGTCACACCGAAACGGCCGGAGGCGATCTGTTTGATCGCCGAACAAGCCGTATCGCCGTTGCGCAGGCCCTGGAGGCTGGGGAGGGTGGCGGAACGGCCCTCCCCGTCCACATCGTCGAGCACCTTGAAGCGGGCCGGATCCTCGCCGCCTTCACCGCTGTTGCTCTTGCCGCCGATGCGGTTCATGGCGATGGCCAGCACCTCATGGGCCTCCCGCGAGAGGGCACCGAGGCTCATGCCGCCCGTGCAGAAACGGCTGCAGATGCTCTCCACGCTCTCCACCTGATCCAGGGGGAGGGGCGTCGGGGCGGGCTTGAGCTCCAGCAGGTCGCGCAGAGCCGTGACGGGCCGGTTCTCCAGGAGGGTTTTGTAGGTGGAGAAGTGGTCATAGCCAGGGCCCGCCTCCACGGCGGCGTGCAGGGCCTTGGCCATCTCCGGGCTGTTGAGGTGGTACTCACCGCCCGTGCGGTACTGCACAAAGCCCATGAACTCGAGCTTGCTGCGGTTGAGCTCGGGGAAGGCCTTGGTGTGGAAGCTGAGGGTTTCGCTGGCGAGCTCCCGCAGGCTGAGGCCGGCCACGCGGCTGGTGGTGCCCTTGAAGGCGAGCTCGATGAGGTCGGCACCGATGCCGATGGCTTCAAAGATCTGGGCGCCGTGATAGCTGGCGAGCAACGAGATGCCGATCTTGGAGAGGATCTTGCGCAGGCCGTCCTCGAGGGCCTTGCGAACGTTGGCCTGCACCAGGTCGGGGGTGAGGGCCGGCAGCTTGCCGCGCTCGATGTTGGTTTGCACCTTGGGCTGGGCCAGCCAATGGCGGGCCGTCTCCCAGGTGAGCCAGGGGCAGACGGCGCTGGCGCCGTAGCCGATCAGGCAGGCCAGGTGATGGGTGCTCCAGCACTGGGCCGTATCCACCACGAGGGAGGTCTGCAGCCGCAGGCCGAGGTTGAGCAGGTGATGGTGCACCGCCCCCACCGCCAGCAGGGGCGGGATGTAGGTGGTGGTGGCGTTGATGCCGCAGGGCTGCCCCTGGCCATCGGTGCGGTCGGAGAGCACCAGGATCTGGCTGCCGGCCCGCACCGCCGCTTCGGCGGCGGACCTCAGAGCCACCAGGGCCGACTCCAGACCACCGGGGCCAGCGGTGATCGGCATCAGGGTGGACAGGGTGCTGCAGGGCAGGCCCTGCTGGGCCACGGCCGCCAGCTCCGCCTCATTCAGGATCGGGCTGCTGAGGTGCAACACGGCGGCGGCGGCGGCCTCCGGGCGCAGCGGTGAGCGGCGCTGGCCCAGGTGCATTTCCAGGCTCATCACCAGCTTTTCCCGCAGCGGATCGATCGGCGGGTTGGTGACTTGAGCGAAGCGCTGCTTGAAGTAGTCGTAGAGCAGGTGGGGCTTGTCGGAGAGCACCGCCAGGGGGATGTCGTCGCCCATGCAATAGGTGGGCTCCTTCGCGGCACCGGCCATGTCCTCGATCACCAGATCGAAGTCCTCGGCGGTGAAGCCGAAGGCCGTCTGCAGCTGCAGGAGCTGCAGGTCACCCAGCTGGCGCTCCTGGGCCCAGGGCTGGGCCCCGAGGCTGCGGCGGTGCTCCGCCAGCCACTGGCCGTAGGGATGCCGGGCGGCCACCTCCTGCTTCACCTCCCAGTTGCGCAACAGGCGGCCCTGCTCCAAGTCGACCGCCAGCATCTGGCCGGGGCCGAGGCGCCCCTTCTCCACAATGCGGCTCTCCTCGAGCTCCACCACACCGGTTTCCGAGCCCATCACCACCACGCCATCGCTGGTGATGCAGTAGCGGGCCGGGCGCAGGCCGTTGCGATCGAGGGTGGCCCCCACGCTGCGGCCATCGGCGAACACCAGCAGGGCCGGGCCATCCCAGGGCTCCTGGGTGCAGGCCGAATACTCATAAAAGGCCTGAATCGCCGGCTTGTCCTCCAGCTCGGGCTGGTCGCGGAAGGCCTCCGGCACCAAGGTCAGCAGGCTTTCGGTGATCGGCCGGCCGCTGCGCACCAACAGTTCCAGGGTGGCGTCGAGGTTGGCCGAATCGCTGAAGGCCGGGTTCACCACCGGCTTGAGATCGGCGGCGGCCTCACCCCACACCGCATCCAGCTCGGATTCGGCGGCCCGGGCCCAGTTGAGGTTGCCCAGCAGAGTGTTGATCTCACCGTTGTGCCCGAGCAAGCGCATCGGCTGGGCCAGGGGCCAACGGGGCAGCGTGTTGGTGCTGAAGCGGCGGTGGTACACCGCAAAGCTCACGGCAAAGCGCTGGTCACGCAGGTCGCCGTAGAAGGCGGACAGCACCTCCGAACGCACCATGCCCTTGTAAACAACGGTGCGGCCACTGAGCGAGGCGAAGTAGAGGTCGCCGGGGCCGGCGCCCCACACCTCGCGGGCCCGGTCGCCGCAGCGGCGGCGCAGCCGGAACAGCAGCGCCTCCAGGGCATCACCACTGCAGTCGGCCGCCAACAGCCACTGCTCAATCACCGGTGCCGTGCCCCGGGCCAGGGGGCCCAGCACGGAGGGTTCCACCGGAACCTCACGCCAGCCCAGGCTGCGCAGGCCCAGCCGTTCGGCCTCCTGGTCGCAGAAACCGCGGGCCTGCTCCCGGCGCTGGGCATCCGCGGGCAGAAACGCCATGCCGAGGCCGCGGGTGGCGCCGGCGTGGGCCGCCGCCGCGGGCCACACCGCCTCGAGGAAGCTCCAGGGGATGCCGCACAGCACCCCGGCTCCATCGCCGGAATCACCATCGCCGCCGCAGCCACCCCGATGCTCCATGCAGTCGAGGCCGCGCAGGGCCTGCTGCAGCAACCAATGGCTGGCCTCGCCCTTGAGGCTGGCCAGAAAACCCACGCCGCAGGCATCCTTCTCGCCGGCCACGGCCGTGGGGGCCGGGGTGTCGCGATGGGGCCATTCAGGGCGAGAGAACAGCGACATAACCCGGCGACAACCAGAAAGGAGTACGAAGCCCAGCGCGAGAACGAAGCGTCCCTCTGGCCTGGCAATGCCGCGGGTTCAGCAGCTGGCTCAGCTGCTGGCCGCAGGCAGGGTGCACAGGGTGGTGGCCGATCTCGCCCGGCCGCGAGGCCGCGCTGGCAAACGATGATCCTAAAAGCAGGCCCCGCCGTTCCGTTCTGGCGAACGCCGCTACCGTGGCCCCACCTGCGGCGGCGGATCCATGGCACCCCTGCCGGCGCTGGTGGCGCTGCTGCCCGGGATCCCGCTCACGCCGCCTCCGGCCCTGGAGACAGCACCCCTGCCCTCCCAGCGCCAACCCCTCGGCCCTCCGGCAGCACTCAGCCGCGGCCAGGGGGACTGGCTGGAGATCAATGGTTGGCGCCAACGGGCCCGTTGGCGGATTGAGCAGGGCGAGCTGTGGCTGCCGCTGGAGGTGCTGGACGGACAACTCGGCGTCAGCCGCAGCCCGGCGGGGGCCGATGGCCTGGAGCTGGAGTGGTTCGGGGTACGGGTGCTGGTGCCGTCCGCCCAGCAGCGCAGCCTCGACGATGAGGTGACGGTGCCCACCGCCGCTCTCCTGCGGGCCCTTGGGGTGACCATCAGCCACCGCCAGGGCACCCTGCAGCTGCAGCTGCCCCCGGCCGAGCTGCTCTCGATCCGGAGCCGCGACCAGGGCCTAGGGCTACGGCGCGTGGTGCTCGACCTGGCGGCACCGGCCCTGGTGCGGAGCGGCGATGGCCGCCTGCAGTTGGCCATCCGCAGCAGCCCGGAGCAGCAGCGGCAGCTGCAGACGCTCGGGCTCGAGCCCAGCGACACCCAGGGCTGGCTCAGCCTGCGGGCAGGTGAAGCCCGACGCCTAAGCCTGGCCTCCCCCTGGCGGCTGGTGCTTGATCTGCCGCTGGGGGAGCCCCCGAATGCGGCGCAGCCCCCACGCCCGCAAGGGGATCCACGCCTGCAGGCCCTGCAGGCGCAGGGACTGCAGCTGCAGCGCCAGATCCTGCGCAGCGGCGACCAGCAACTGCTGGTGAACAGCGTGCAACTCGATCCGCGCCAGG
>JBEIQU010000101.1:0-6102 GCA_040376355.1 Prochloraceae cyanobacterium
ACCAGGTCCATGCCAGACCGGCGCAAGGCCGCATCCCCCAGCTGCAGGGCGACGGCAGGCTGCTGGTGCAGGGCCTGCAGCAGCACCTGCATCAACGGTTGGTGCTGCAGGATCCAACCCACCGCGGGGTCCGTATCGCGAGGGCTGGATCGGGGCAGATCGGCGCCGGTGACGCTGATGTGATCGCCCGTGGCGCGGTCACACAACTCCAGGCGCCGAAACGGGGCCAGGTGCGGCAGCAGCGGTTCCCAGATCCCCAAGTGCTGCAGCAGCGTGCGGCTGGAGTGGGTGAGGGCGTAGGCACGGCTGCGGCAGGCCAGAGCCTCCGCCGAGAGGGGGTCGTCGAGCTGCACCCGCCAGCCCGCCTGGGCCAGGGCCAGGGCCGCGAGGGATCCCGTAGGGCCGGCACCAAGCACCTGGGCCTGCGGCACAGAGGTCGGCACCACGGGTCCCAACAGCAACCACAAAAAAACCGCAGCACGATTCTGTGCTGCGGTTCGAGGAAGTGCGCGGCCGTCGAGGCCGAGCTGGGGGTCAGCCGATGCCCAGCAGACCGCGGGTGAAGGACTCACCACCCAGGGCCAGCTCAGTGGCGATCAGGGCAATGAAGCCCAGCATGGCCAGGCGACCATTGAGCTTCTCGGCGCGGTCGTGGAAGCCCCAACCGTTGTCGGCGTCCACCACGAGCATGCGGGGCTCACTGGCGAAGGCGTTGAGGCGACCGCCGTCTTCTTCAGTGACGGTGGCACCGCGGATCACGGCGGGGGCGGAGGGATTGGCCTGAACCATGGGGCTCCTTCGGAATACCCCAATTGTAACGCAATATTGCGCGATGTAACACTGCCGTTAAGTGTGGCCTGCGGGCGGCGGGGCTCAGCGCAGCCGCCGCAGGCAGAGCTCCTCGAAGGCCGGCCGCAACAGAAAGGGGTAATCGCCCACCCACAGCTTGAGCTGGGGCAACCAGGCATCACTGAGGGCACCCACGCGGGAAAAGTCGGGGCGCTCGCTCAGCACCAGACAGCGCACCACCATGCCGGTGCGAATCGCCTTGTGCTTCTTGTCGTAGGGGAAGCGGATGCTGCCCAAGTAGCCATCCTCATCCTCCAGCTCCAGACACAGCCAGGTGCGGCGGTTCTCCACCAGCTCCAGGCGCCCCTGTTTGTCGGTGGTTTCCTGGCGCCCCTCCACCAGCTCACGGGTGTAGAGGTCGGCCACCTCCCCCTCGAAGATCGCCCCGGCGGGGTAGCGGCGCAGGGTGGCGTTCTTGCGGCTGGCCTCCACGATCGGCCCCCAGAGCCAATACAGCACAAAGGTGAGGCCCACCACGAGCATGATTGGGGCCGCCTGGCTGGACATGGCCACCCCCTGGCTAATCAGCAGCGAGATCACCCCGGCGATCACCGAAATGAACACCCGCTGCAGCAGCTTCTGGGGGCTGCCGCTGCAGGCGTTGAACTGCGGGCCGGTGGCCACGGCGGGGATCAGCCGCGGCAGCTCTCCGGGGCGGAGCGGAATCAACATGGCGCCAGTGTCGGCTCAGACCGCCGTCAGAGCAACCGCTCCAGGCCATACACCAGTCCCGGCAGCTGCCGCACCCGGCGCACCGTGAGCAGCACCCCGGGCATGTAGGCGGAGCGGTCGATGGTGTCGTGGCGCAGGGTGTAGGTCTCACCCGGGGCTCCGAACATCACCTCCTGGTGGGCCACCAGGCCCGGCAGACGAATGGAGTGCACCCGCAGGCCGCTGTCACGCTGGCCGCCACGGCTGCCCGCCAGGGTTTCGTGCTCCTCCACCTGGGGAGGGTTGAAGGATTTGCCCAGCTCCTCCATCAGCTCGGCGGTTTTGATGCAGGTGCCGCTGGGGGCATCGGCCTTGCGGTTGTGGTGCAGCTCGGTGAGTTCGGCGAAGTCGTAGAAGCGGGCCGCCGCCGCCGCCGCCTGCTGGAGCAGCACCATGCCCACCGAGAAATTGGGAATCACGGCACCCCCCATGGAGGCCTTCTCGGCAAAGCCGGCCA
This sequence comes from Prochloraceae cyanobacterium, assembly GCA_040376355.1. Classification (GTDB taxonomy): domain Bacteria; phylum Cyanobacteriota; class Cyanobacteriia; order PCC-6307; family Cyanobiaceae; genus Vulcanococcus. The sequence continues at coordinate 2,018 of JBEIQU010000101.1, forward strand.
GGTCGGCCAGTTGCTCGGGCGAGAGGCCGGTGGTGCCGATCACCGGATGCACGCCATAGGCGATGGCCGCGCGGGTGTGCTCATACACCACTGAGGGGTGGGTGAAATCCACCAGCACCGCCCCGGCGCCAGGGCCGTCGTTGCGCACCGCCTGGCTGGCCTGGCAGAGGCTGCCCTCAAAATCGGAGCAGATCGCCACCTCCAGTTCCCCGAGCCCCAGCTCCAGCCCCACATCCACCCCCTCCTTGCCGGGGGTGGTGTCGATGGCCGCCACGAGGCGACAGTCGGGGGATTCGTGCACCGCCCGAACCACCTCAGCGCCCATGCGCCCCAAGGCGCCGGCCACCACCACGGCGATCGGCTGGCCTGCGCCGGCTTGAGGGGAAGCGCTGCTGCTGGCCATCGGTGGAGGGCGATGCGGTGGGATGAACCCGAGCCTATGGGGCCCCACAGGCCTTGTAACGGCTCGGCCCTCGGGCTCGCAGCGGCGAAGGGCCCTTCGTAGGCTGCTTCACATTGCTCAATCAGCGCGCATGTTCACGCAGGTCCGCTCCGCCTCCCGCCGCGTCACCCCCGCGGAGGTGAACGGTCGGGCCGTGATGCGGGCCGTGTACGTGGTGCTGGAGCCCCAGTATCAGAACGCCCTCACCCAGGCGGCCACGTCGCTCAACGATCAGAACGGCCCCCTGGCCATCGACCTCAGCGGTTACCTGATCGAGGAGCTGCGCGACCCGCAGAACTACGCCGACTTCTGCGCCGATGTGGCCGAAGCGGATGTGTTCATCGCCTCGCTGATCTTCATCGAAGACCTGGCCCAGAAAGTGGTGGAGGCGGTGGCCCCCCACCGCGACCGGCTCAAGGCCGCCGTGGTGTTCCCCTCCATGCCGGAGGTGATGCGGCTCAACAAGCTGGGCACCTTCTCCATGGCCCAATTGGGCCAGAGCAAGTCGGCCATCGCCGGCTTCATGAAAAAGCGCAAGGAGGCCGGTGGTGCTGGCTTCCAGGACGCCATGCTCAAGCTGCTCAACACCTTGCCGACGGTGTTGAAGTATCTGCCCGTGGAGAAGGCGCAGGATGCGCGCTCCTTCATGCTCAGCTTCCAGTACTGGCTGGGGGGAACGCCGGACAACCTGCGCAACTTCCTGTTGATGCTGGCGGATAAATACGTGTTCCCCCGCGGCAAGGGCGGCGACAGTGCCGATCGCCCCGAGCTGCAGGTGGCCGATCCGGTGGTGTTCCCCGACCTGGGCATCTGGCACCCGCTGGCGCCGGCGATGTTCGAGGACCTCAAGGAATACCTGAACTGGAACACCAGCCGCAAGGATCTCTCCGACAAGGCACGCCAGGGTCCGGTGATCGGCCTGGTGCTGCAGCGCAGCCACATCGTCACCGGCGATGAGGCCCATTACGTGGCCGTGATCCAGGAACTGGAATACCGCGGCGCCACCGTGATTCCGGTGTTCTGCGGCGGCCTCGACTTCACCAAACCGGTGAACGCCTTCTTCTACGACCCGATCAACCCCGACCAGCCCCTGGTGGATGGGGTGGTGTCGCTCACCGGTTTTGCCCTGGTGGGGGGTCCGGCCCGCCAGGACCACCCCAAGGCGATCGAGGTGCTGAAGAAGCTCAATCGCCCCTACATGGTGGCCCTGCCCCTGGTGTTCCAGACCACCCAGGAATGGGAGGAGAGCGACCTGGGTCTGCACCCGGTGCAGGTGGCCCTGCAGATCGCCATCCCCGAACTCGATGGCGCCATTGAGCCGATCGTGCTCAGCGGCCGCGACGACGCCACCGGCAAAGCCCACACCCTGCAGGACCGCGTGGAGGCCATCGCCGAGCGCTCGATCCGCTGGGCGTCGCTGCGGATCAAGCCCCGCAGCGAGAAGAAGCTGGCGATCACCGTGTTCAGCTTCCCGCCCGACAAGGGCAACGTCGGCACCGCCGCCTACCTGGATGTGTTCGGCTCCATCCATCGCGTGATGGAGGAGATGCGCGCCCAGGGCTACGACGTCAACGATCTGCCCGCCAACCCCAAGGCGCTGATGGAAGCGGTGCTCAAGGACCCCGAGGCCCTCGAGGGCTCACCGGAACTGGCCATCGCCCACCGCATGAGCGTGGAGGAGTACGAGCGGCTCACCCCCTATTCCGAGCGCCTGGAGGAGAACTGGGGCAAGCCCCCCGGCACCCTCAACACCGACGGCACCAACCTGCTGATCTTCGGCCGCCACTTCGGCAACGTGTTTGTCGGCGTGCAACCCACCTTCGGCTACGAAGGCGACCCCATGCGGCTGCTCTACTCCCGTAGCGCCAGCCCCCACCACGGATTCGCCGCTTACTACACCTATCTGGAGAAGGTGTGGGGCGCTGATGCGGTGCTGCACTTCGGCACCCATGGATCCCTGGAGTTCATGCCCGGCAAGCAGATGGGCATGAGCGAAACCTGCTACCCCGATTCGCTGATCGGTGCGCTGCCCAACCTCTACTACTACGCCGCCAACAACCCCAGCGAAGCCACGATCGCCAAGCGACGGGGCTATGCCGAAACCATCAGTTACCTCACGCCACCCGCCGAAAACGCCGGCCTCTACAAAGGCCTCAAGGAGCTGGGGGAACTGGTTGGTTCTTATCAGCAGCTGCGGGAGGGCTCCCGTGGCGTGCAGATCGTGAACGCCGTGGTGGAAACGGCACGCCAGTGCAACCTCGATAAGGACGTGGAGCTGCCGGAGGTGGACGCCTCGGAGCTCGACCTGGACGGGCGCGACGGCGTGGTGGGTGCCGTGTACCGCCAGCTGATGGAGATCGAGAGCCGGCTCCTGCCCTGCGGCCTGCACACCATCGGCAAGCCCCCCACCGCCGAGGAGGCCATCGCCACCCTGGTGAATATCGCCGCCCTCGAGCGCGATGAAGATGGCATCCGCAGCCTGCCGGCCCTGTTGGCGGAGAGCCAAGGCCGCACCATCGACGCGGTGTACCAGGGCAACGACGACGGCGTGCTCGCCGACGTGGAGCTCAACCGCGTGATCACGGAGACCTCCCGTGCCGCGGTTGGCGCCATGGTGAAGGCAGTCACCGGCAACGACGGCCGTGTGACCCTGAGCCGCAACTTCGGCTGGTTCTTTGGTCTGCTGGAGCGCTTCGGCTTCCAGCTGCCCAGCCCCTGGCTGGCCGCCTGCCGCAGCGCCGGCTTCCCCGATGTGGATCAGCCCGAGCTCGATAAGTTGTTTGGCTACCTGCAGTTCTGCCTGGAGCAGGTGTGCGCCGACCTGGAGATGCAGAGCCTGCTCCGGGCCCTCGACGGCGAATACGTGCTGCCGGGCCCCGGCGGCGATCCGATTCGCAATCCCGGCGTGTTGCCCAGTGGCAAGAACCTGCACGCCCTCGATCCCCAGGCGATCCCCACCCGGGCCGCCATCGCCGCCGCCAAAGGCGTCGTGGACAAGCTGATCGAGCGCCAGAGGCAGGAACAGGGCACCTGGCCCGAAACCATCGCCTGCGTGCTGTGGGGCACGGACAACATCAAGACCTACGGCGAATCCCTGGCCCAGATCCTCTGGTTCATCGGCGTCAAGCCCGTGCCCGATTCCCTGGGCCGGGTGAACAAGCTCGAGCTGATCTCCCTGGAAGAGCTGGGGCGGCCTCGCATCGATGTGGTGGTGAACTGCAGCGGGGTGTTCCGCGACCTGTTCATCAACCAGATGGCCCTGATCGACCAGGGCGTGAAGATGGCCGCCGAGGCCGATGAGCCCCTGGAGATGAACTTCGTGCGCCGGCACGCCCAGGAGCAGGCCGCCAAGGAGGGCATTTCCCTGCGAGATGCCGCCACCCGTGTGTTCTCCAACGCCAGCGGCAGCTACAGCTCCAACGTCAACCTGGCGGTGGAAAACAGCACCTGGGAGGAGGAGAACGAGCTGCAGGAGATGTACCTCTCCCGCAAGACCTTCGCCTTCAACTCCGACAACCCCGGCGAGATGAACCAGAAGCGCGAGGTGTTCGAGTCGGTGATGAAGACCGCCGACGTGACCTTCCAGAACCTCGACTCCGCCGAGATCTCACTCACCGATGTGAGCCACTACTTCGACAGCGAC
>JBEIQU010000166.1:0-4438 GCA_040376355.1 Prochloraceae cyanobacterium
CCTCGGTGTGGGTTGGAAGTTCTGAGCACTTGCCGATGAACCCCTGGCCCAGCGACTACTCCAAGGCCCACACCCTGGCCGGCTCGGTGGAGCGCCAGGGTGTGGGCCTGCATCGCGGTGCCCAGACGCGGGTGCGGCTCGAGCCCAGCGATCAGCCCGGCTTCCACGTGGGCTGGCTGGATCAACCCGCGGCGCCCCTTCAGCGGCTGCACCCGGCCCAGGTATGCGACACCCAGCTCTGCACGGCCCTGCAGCTGGAGCAGCGCCGCTTGGCCACGGTGGAGCATCTGTTGGCGGCCCTGGCCGGGGTGGGCATCACCGCCGCCACCTTGCTGGTGGAGGGTGAGGAAATTCCCCTGCTGGATGGGTCCGCCCAGCCCTGGGTGGAGGCCATCGCGGAGGTGGGGTTGCAGAGCCTGGGGCCACGGCCCGCCATGGTGCCGCTGGAGGCCCCGATCACCCTGCAGCAGGGCCAGAGTTTTGTGACGGCCCTGCCCAGTGATCGTCTGCGCCTGGGGGCGGCCATTGAGTTTGCCCAGCCGGCCATCGGCCGCCAGTTGTTCAGCCTGGAGCTCACCCCCCAGGCCTTTGTGGAGCAGATCGCCCCGGCCCGCACCTTCGGGTTCAAGAACCAGGTGGACCAGCTGTTGGCCGCCGGCCTGATCAAGGGGGGTGCCCTGGATAACGCCCTGGTGTGCGACGGCGACACCTGGTTGAATCCCCCCCTGCGCTTTGCGGACGAGCCGGTGCGCCATAAGCTCCTTGACCTGTTGGGGGATCTCGCGTTGGCGGGATTACCTCAGGCCCAGGTGTTTGCGTTCCGCGGCTCCCACGGATTGCACACCGCCCTGGCCCGGTCGCTGGCCTCGGCCCCGGCCCCCTCTCCGGCCACCGCTCCCTGACTTCCTTGACCGACCCCTCCACGCCATCCGGGCCTGTGCTCACCAGTGAGCAGATCCAGGGCTTGCTGCCCCATCGCTATCCCTTTGCCCTGGTGGATCGCGTGATTGAGCACGATCCCGGCAAGCGGGCGGTGGCGATCAAGAACGTCACCTTCAATGAACCCCAGTTCCAGGGGCATTTCCCGGGGCGACCCCTGATGCCCGGGGTGTTGATTGTGGAAGCCATGGCCCAGGTGGGGGGGCTGATCGTTACCCAGATGCCGGATCTGCCCAAGGGGCTGTTTGTGTTTGCGGGCATTGATGGGGTGCGCTTCCGTCGCCCGGTGGTGCCAGGAGATCAGTTGGTGATCAGCTGTGAACTGTTGAGCCTCAAGCGCAAGCGCTTCGGCAAGGTGAGGGCCGAAGCCAAGGTGGATGGCGAGCTGGTGTGCGCCGGTGAGCTGATGTTCTCCCTGGTGGATTGAAGGGGGCCATGAGCAGCAGTTCCGCCACTGACACCCGGATCCACCCCACGGCGGTGGTGGACCCCAAGGCCCAAATCGATCTGGGGGTCGAGATCGGTCCCTATGCGGTGATCGGTCCGGAGGTGACCATCGGCGCCGGGAGCCGCATCGGCCCCCATGTGGTGCTGGATGGCCGCGTCACCCTGGGCCGAGGCAACCGCATCTTCCCTGGGGCCTGCATCGGCGCCGAACCGCAGGATCTCAAGTACAGCGGAGCCCCCACCGAAGTGGTCCTCGGCGATGACAACGCCATCCGCGAATGCGTGACCATCAACCGTGCCACCCATGAGGGGGAGCAGACCCGCCTTGGCAATGGCAACCTGTTGATGGCCTACTGCCACCTGGGCCACAACTGCCTGCTGGGGGATCGCATCGTGATCGCCAACGGCGTGGCGGTGGCGGGCCATGTGGTGATTGGGGATCGGGCCGTTGTCGGTGGGGTGCTGGGCATTCACCAGTTTGTGCACATCGGCACCATGGCGATGGTGGGGGGCATGAGCCGCATCGATCGTGATGTGCCCCCCTTCGCGATCGTGGAAGGCCACCCCGGCCGCCTGCGCGGCCTCAACCGCATCGGCATCAAGCGCAGCGGCCTTTCCGACCTCGATGGTGGCGCCCAGGCCAAGCAGCTCCAGCAGGTGTGGGCCGACCTCTACCGCGGCGATGCCGTGCTGGCGGATGCCCTCCAGCGCGTGCGTCAGCAAACCCTCTATCCCCCTGCAGAAACCCTGGTGAGCTTCCTGGAGGCCTCCATCGCCCCAGGCCGCCGTGGGCCGCTGCCCGCCGGGCGCTGATGGTGCGGCTGCTGATCAGCACCGGCGAGGTGTCCGGTGACCTCCAGGGGGGCCTGCTCGTGGAGGCCCTGCATGCGGAGGCGGCCGAGCGGGGCATCCCCCTGGAGGTCGTGGCCCTGGGTGGGGAGCGCATGCACGCTGCCGGCGCCACCCTTCTGGCCAACACCACGCCGATGGGGGCCATCGGCCTCTGGGAAGCCCTGCCCTTGGTGCTGCCCACCCTGCTGGTGCAGCGGCGCGTCTCCCGTTGGCTGCGTCGCACCCCCCCCGATGCGGTGGTGCTGATCGATTACATGGGCGCCAACATCAACCTCGGGTTGAAGGTGAAACGGCGCCTGCCCGGCACGCCGATCCTGTATTACATCGCCCCCCAGGAGTGGGCCTTCCGCATCGGCGAGGGGGAGTCCACTCGGCTGATCGGGTTCACCAATCGCATCCTGGCGATCTTCCCCGAGGAGGCCCGCTTCTACGCGGCCCGTGGAGCGGAGGTCACCTGGGTTGGGCATCCGCTGTTGGATACCCTCACCGAGCTGCCCGATCGCCAACAGGCCCGGGCCCAGCTGGGGCTGGGGGATCAAGAGCGCCTGCTGCTGCTCCTACCCGCCTCCCGCCGCCAGGAGCTGCGCTATCTGCTTCCCCCGCTGGCGAAGGCGGCCGCCCAGCTGCAGCGCCAGCTGCCTGGCCTGAGGGTGGTGGTGCCGGCGGGCCAGGCGGCCTTTGAGCCCCTGTTGGTGGAGTTGCTGCAGGCTGAGGGGGTGGAGGCCCAGGTGGTGCCCGCCGCCGAGGCCGATCGCCTGCGGCCCCAGCTCTATGCCGCCGCCGACTTGGCCCTGACCAAATCCGGCACCGTGAATCTCGAGCTGGCCCTGCGGGGGGTTCCGCAGGTGGTGGGCTACCGCGTCAGCCGCCCCACCGCCTGGGTGGCAGAGCACCTGCTGCACTTCGATTTGGATTACATCTCGCCGGTGAACCTGGTGCTCGGGGAGCGGCTGTTGCCGGAGCTGGTGCAACGCCAGCTCACCGCGGAGGCGGTGGTGGCGGAGGCGCTGCCGCTGCTGCAATCGGAGCCGGTCCGTCAGCGCATGGCCGAGGGCTACCGGCGCCTGCGGCAGGCCCTGGGGGATCCGGGCGTCACCCGCCGAGCCGCCGCCGCCATCCTGGATGCGGTGCCTGCCCCATCATCCCCATGACCCGCCCCCTGCAGCGCCTGCTGGCCTTGGCCCTGGTGCTGTGCAGCTTCGCGCTGGCCGCGGCCCCGGCCCGGGCAGCCGTGGAAGAGGCGGTGTTCGCCGGGGGCTGTTTCTGGTGCCTCGAGCACGATTTGGAGCATCTGCCCGGGGTGCTGGAGGCGGAGAGCGGTTACAGCGGAGGGCGGGTGGAGCGCCCCACCTACGGCCAGGTGAGCGCCGGCGGCACGGGCCACCAGGAGGCGGTGCGGCTTCGTTTCGACACCACCCGCATCAGTTACCCCACCTTGCTGCGGGCCTACTGGCGCAACGTGGATGCCCTGGATGGGGAGGGGCAGTTCTGCGACCGCGGTAGCTCCTACCGGCCGGTGATCTTCACCCGTGGCCAGACCCAACAGCAGCAGGCCCAGGCCAGCCTCGCGGCGGCGGCGCGCGAGCTGGGGCGAGCCCCTGCGGCACTTCGGGTGCAGATCAAGCCCTTGCAACGGTTCTGGCCCGCTGAGGCCTATCACCAGAACTACGCTGAGCTCAACGCCGTCAAATACCGCTACTACCGCTGGGCCTGTGGCCGTGATCGCCGCTTGGATCAGCTCTGGGGCCAGTGGGCCCGCAGCCGCGCCCCCTGGGTTGTGGCCCCCTGACACCCCAGCGTTGCGTTTTGCGGCCGCAATTCCGTGAAAAAGCTGAAGCCCTTCGGCGGCCTCAGACGGCATTTTTGAGTCTTGGAGCGGCTTTCCGCCCTTTTTTCCCCCTTGAGAGGCAACTACGTTGAATCGGACTCGACTGCAGGTGTGTGTATGTATCTGCTGACGATTCGGGATGGTCTGGTCACCCGGCATGTCGGCCCCTACGAGAGCCCCAAGCAGGCTTCGGACGACCTCGATCGCCTGTTGGAGCATTTCGGCGAGCGGGCCCGCTGGCAGATCCACGCCCTGGAAGCGCCTGAGCAGCTCCTGGGGGCCGCACCAACCACCCATCCGGTTCGTGTGCGTTCGCGGGTGAAGGCCGCCGCTTAGATCAGGAGTCCCGCAGGCCGGGGTAGCCCCGCAGCA
>JBEIQU010000251.1:0-2829 GCA_040376355.1 Prochloraceae cyanobacterium
CTGATGCTCTTAACGCAGGATCCCGCCGTTGAAGCGGTGGTGCTCTACGGCTCCCGGGCCTTGGGCCGGCATCGCCCCGGCTCCGACCTCGACCTATGCCTGCAGGCCCCCGTCATGACGTTGGGCCAATTGCTGCTGCTCGGGGCCGCCCTCGACGACCTGCTGCTGCCCTGGACGATCGACCTGCAGCTACGCCATCTGATCCAGCATCAGCCCCTGCTCGACCACATCGATCAGGTGGGCATCACCCTCTGGCGGCGCCCCATCAACCCCGCTTCTTAGAGTCGCGCCACCAGCGCACCGGGCCGTGAGCGAAGACCCCGACCAGAACCTCGCGGCCGAAGCGGTGGCCCCAGAGGCCGAGGCGCACCAGCCGCCGGCTGAGGACCCCGACACCCACCGCTTTGAATGCCGGAGCTGCGGCTTCGTGTACGACCCCGGCGAAGGGGTGAAGAAGCTCGGGATTGAACCTGGCACCCCCTTCAGTGCCCTCGATCCGGTGAGCTTCCGCTGTCCGGTGTGCCGCAGCCCAACCAAGGCGTTTAAAGACATCGGCCCCCGCAACAAACCCAGCGGCTTCGAGGAGAATCTGGGTTATGGCCTCGGGGTGAATCAACTCACACCGGGCCAAAAAAACGTGCTGATCTTCGGTGGCTTTGCCCTGGCCATCGCTTTCTTCCTGTCCCTGTATTCCCTGCGCTGAGCCCATGGATCGCGTCCAACGCCTGCTCTCCTCCCTCAGCGCCCTGGTGCTCGCCCTCGTGCTCACGGGCTGCGTCAGCACCGGCCTGCCCAGCGCCAGCGCCAGCCCCTGGCAACCGGTGGACATTCACACCAAATCCAACCCCCTGGATCTGGCCTTCACCGATGGCGAGCACGGCTTCCTGGTGGGCAGCAACCGTCTGATCCTGGAAACCAACGACGGCGGCGCTTCTTGGCAGGAACGGCCCCTGGAGCTGCCGCTGGAGGAGAACTTCCGCCTGATCAGCATTGATTTCAGCGGCGATGAGGGCTGGATCGTGGGCCAGCCGGGCCTGCTCCTGCACAGCGATGACAGCGGCCAGAGCTGGAGCCGCCTGTTCCTCGACACCAAACTGCCCGGAGAGCCCTACCTGGTGACGGCCCTGGGGCGCAGCAGCGCGGAACTGGCCACCAACGTGGGGGCCGTCTACCGCACCAACGATGCCGGCAACGCGTGGCAGGCCCAGGTGGAGGACGCCGCCGGCTCCGTGCGCGACCTGCGTCGCGGCCCCGATGGGCAATACGTGAGCGTGAGCAGCCTGGGCAACTTCTTCGCCACCTGGAACCCCGGTGATGGGGTCTGGACCCCGCACCAGCGGGTGAGCAGCCAACGGCTGCAGGCCATGGGCTTCCAGCCCGACGGCAACCTCTGGATGCTGGCCCGCGGCGCCCAGCTGCGCTTCAACCCCGATGCCGCCACCCCTGAGGAGTGGAGCAAGCCTGTGGTGCCGATTACCAATGGCTACGGCTATCTCGACATGGCCTGGGACCCCAACGGCGCCATCTGGGCCGGCGGCGGCAGCGGCACGCTGCTGACGAGCGCCGATGGCGGCAAGAGCTGGATGAAGGACCCGGTGGGCGCCAAGCAACCCACCAACTTCAGCCGCATCGCCTTCTTCAACGATGGCAAGGGCTTCGTGCTGGGGGAACGGGGTTCGCTGATGCGCTGGGTCGGCTGATGAGCTGACCTGACAACGCTCTGTAACCAAGCCCCTCGAGCGATCCCGGGCCACGCCTCCTCAGCCCTAGGATCGCGCAGCTGAACGCTCGCTGCTCATGGCCGCCGGCTCAACGGGTGAACGCCCGTTCTTTGAAATCATCACGAGCATCCGTTACTGGGTGATCCACGCCGTGACCCTGCCAGCGATTTTCCTGGCGGGCTTCTTGTTCGTGTCCACCGGACTGGCCTATGACGCCTTCGGCACACCCCGTCCGGATGCCTATTTCCAGGCCAACGACTCGAAGGCTCCCGTTGTGAGTCAGCGGTATGACGCCAAGGCTTCCCTCGACCAGCGCCTGCAATAAGCCATGACCCAGTCCGCAGCCACCTCCACGCCCCGCAACTACCCGATCTTCACGGTTCGGTGGTTGGCGCTCCACGCCCTCGGCATCCCCACGGTGTTTTTCCTGGGTGCCCTGGCCGCTATGCAGTTCATCCGCCGCTGAGGCCTGCCGCCATGCAACGCAACCCCAACCCCAACAACCTGCCGGTTGAACTCAACCGCACCAGCCTCTACCTGGGGCTGCTGTTTGTGTTCACCTGTGGCGTGTTGTTCTCCAGCTATTTCTTCAACTGATCGGGAGCCCCTGCGATGAGCAGCAAGAAACGCGATTTACCTGACGGCCGGATCCCCGACCGCCTCCCCGATGGCCGCCCGGCCGTCGCCTGGCGCTCCCGCTGGACCGAAGGTGTGCTGCCCCTCTGGCTGGTCGCGACAGCAGGCGGCATGGCCGTGATCTTCGTGGTGGGTCTGTTCTTCTACGGCTCCTACGTGGGCGTGGGTTCCGCCTGATCCAGGCTTCAACACCCTGCACTGACGCAACCCCATTGCCCTGCCCCAAAGGCAGGGCTTTTCATTGGTCCAACCGAGCTACATCTGCACCATGGCCCAGCTGCTGATCACCGGTGGGGCGGGATTCATCGGCAGCCACACCTGCCTGGTGCTGCTGGAAGCGGGACACCGGCTGGTGGTGCTGGACAACTTCAGCAACAGCAGTCCTGAATCGCTGCGGCGGGTGCTGGAGCTGGCGGGGCTCCCCCCCGGCGACCCGCGGCTGCAGACCATCTCCGGCGACATCCGCTCCAAC
>JBEIQU010000021.1:0-12548 GCA_040376355.1 Prochloraceae cyanobacterium
CCAGATCGATGCCTTGCGGGCCCAGGTGGCCAGGCTCACCCGCCTTTTGGAGGATCAGCCCTGATGCCCCCTGGGCTGTGGTTGAGGCTGCGCAACATCGGCAGGGCGCTGCGCATCTGGCGGGCGGTGCTGCTGCTGGTGGCGTGGCTTTGGTGGGATGGCCGTGCCTTCAGCTATCCGGGCGGCATCACGCCAGAGCGAAGGGCGCGCCGCCAGCGTCGCCGCGCCCGTTGGCTCACGGGCCAGCTGCTCGACTTTGGATCGGCCTTCATCAAGCTGGGCCAGCTGCTCTCCGCCCGGCCCGATGTGCTGCCGGCCAGTTGGGTGGAGGAGCTCTCCCGGCTGCAGGACAGCGTTCCCGCCTTCCCCTTTGACACCGCCCAGACCCTGCTGGAGCAGGAGCTGGGCAGCCGCTGCGCCGAGATTGTCGACATTGAGCCCGAGCCCCTCGGGGCCGCCAGCCTGGCCCAGGTGCACCGCGCCAGCCTGCGCAGCGGCCGCCAGGTGGTGTTCAAGATCCAGCGCCCCGGCCTGGAGCGCTTGTTTCGCCTCGATCTGGAGGTGATGCAACAGGTGGCGGTGCTGCTGCAGCGCCACCCCCGCTGGGGGGCGGGCCGCGACTGGGTGTCGATCGCCCAGGAGTGCCGGCGGGTGCTGCTGCGGGAGCTGGATTTCCGGCTGGAGGCCGAACATGCCGCCCGCTTCCGCCAGCAATTCCTCGATGACCCCGGCATCCGGATCCCGGCGGTGGTGTGGGAACTCACCACCCGGCGTGTGCTTTGCCTGGATTACGTGCCCGGCATCAAGATCACCGATCGCCAGGCGATCCTCGAGGCGGGCATCGATCCAGCGGCGGTGGCCGAAAAAGGCGCCGCCAGCTACCTGCAGCAGCTGGTGCGCTTTGGCTTCTTCCACGCCGACCCCCACCCCGGCAACCTGGCGGTGGCGCGTGATGGGGCGCTGATCTATTACGACTTCGGCATGGTGGGCAGCCTCTCCCAGCGGCTGCGCAGCCGCCTGGGCCGGATGGTCACCGCCGCCGCCGCCCGGGATGCCGGTGGCCTGGTGCGGGAGCTGCAGGCCGCCGGGGTGATCGCCGCCGACATTGATCCCGGCCCCGTTCGCCGTCTGGTGCGGGTGATGCTCACCGAAGCTCTGACGCCCCCCTTCTCCGCCAACGTGCTGGAGAAGCTCTCCGGCGACCTCTACGACTTGGTCTACGGCCAGCCGTTCCGGCTGCCGCCCGAGCTGATCTTCGTGATGCGGGCCCTCTCGACCTTTGAAGGGGTCGGCCGCAGCCTCGATCCCAGCTTTAGCCTCGTGGCGATTGCCCGCCCTTACCTGCTTCCGCTGATGACTGCCAGTGGCAACAGCCCCAACGACCTGCTCAATCAGCTGGGTCGCCAGGCGGTGGAGGTGGGTAGCCGTGCCTTGGGACTACCCCAGCGCTTGGAGGAGAGCCTGGCCCGCATCGAGCAGGGCGACCTGCAGGTGCAGATCCGCGCCGGCGAAACCGACCGCCTGCTGCGCCGCCTGGCCCTGAGCCAACAGAGCGCCGGTCAGGCGGTGCTGCTGGGGGCCCTGGCGGTGGCCGCAGCCCTGTTGGCCTCGAGTGTGCGGCCGGCGCTCACAGCCGTACCCCTGGTGCTGGGGCTACCGGTGGGTCTGAGTTGGTTGAAGCTGCAGGCCCGCATCAAGCGGGATGGCCGCATCGACAAATTGCCTGGCGCCGGAGCCTGATCCGGATCAGGCCGATCAGGCTTTCCCCCGGGGGCCCCGGTCTTCGGCGCCGGCGTAGACGGCCTGGCTGCCCAGTTCGTCTTCGATGCGCAGCAGCTGGTTGTACTTGGCCACGCGCTCGCTGCGGCTGAGGGAGCCGGTTTTGATCTGACCGGCGCGGGTGGCCACCGACAGGTCGGCGATGGTGGTGTCTTCGGTTTCGCCGGAGCGGTGCGAGATCACGCTGGTGTAGCCAGCGCGGCCCGCCAGATCGATGGCCTGCAGGGTTTCGGTGAGGGAGCCGATCTGGTTCACCTTGATCAGGATCGAGTTGGCGACCCCCAGGTCGATGCCCCGTTGCAGGCGGGCGCTGTTGGTCACGAATAGGTCGTCACCCACCAGCTGCACGGTCTTGCCCAGCTTCTCGGTGAGCAGGGCCCAGCCCTCCCAGTCGTCCTCGGCGACGCCGTCTTCGATCGAGATGATCGGGAAGCGGCTCACCAGCTGGGCCAGCTGGTCCACCATCTCGGCGCTGCTGTAGCTGCCGCCCGCGAAGGCGTAGCGGCCGTCCTTGAAAAACTCCGTGCTGGCCACGTCGAGCGCCAGGGAGATCTGGTCGCCGGCGCGGTAGCCGGCCTTTTCGATGGCCTGCACCAGCAGCTCGCCGGCTTCGGTGTTGCCCAGGTCGGGGGCGAAGCCGCCCTCATCACCCACGGCGGTGCTGAGGCCCTGGTCCTTGAGCAGGCCCTTGAGGGTGTGGAACACCTCCGTGCCCATGCGCAGGGCTTCGCGGAAGGTGGGGGCGCCGTGGGGCACCAGCATGAATTCCTGGAAGTCCAGGCTGTTGGCCGCGTGGGCACCGCCGTTGATCACATTCATCAGCGGTACCGGCAGCAGGTTGGCCATCGGGCCCCCCAGGTAGCGGTACAGGGGCAGGCCCACACCGTTGGCGGCCGCACGCGCCGTGGCCAGGCTGACGGCCAGGATCGCGTTGGCGCCCAGTGAGCTCTTGTTGTCGCTGCCGTCTAGCTCAAGCATGGCGGCGTCGACGGTGCCCTGATCCAGGGCGCTGAGGCCGCAGAGGGCCGGAGCGATCTTCTCTTCGATGTTGCTCACCGCCTGCAGCACCCCTTTGCCGCAGTAGCGGCTGCCGCCATCGCGCAGCTCGCAGGCTTCGTGGGCGCCGGTGCTGGCACCGCTGGGCACGATGGCCCGGCCGCTGGCGCCGCCCTCGAGCATCACCTCGGCTTCCACCGTGGGGGTGCCGCGGGAATCGAGCACCTCCCGGGCCACGATGGTGTCAATCACAAGGTCGAGGGTGTCGATCACAGCAGCTCGCTCGCGCATCGGATAAAGCTGAGGTCGATCCTATGGGTCGCCCCCTCCAGCCTTCTTGTGCCCGTTGGCACCGAACCGGCAGCTCTGGTCAGAATGCGGCCGGCCTTTGCTCCGACCGGCTGCTGCCATGCGCTTGCTCCACACGATGTTGCGGGTCGGCGACCTGGAGCGCTCCATCGCCTTCTACACCGAGGTGCTGGGCATGCGGTTGCTGCGCCGTAAGGATCACCCCGGTGGCCGCTTCACGTTGGCCTTTGTGGGCTACGGCGACGAGCACGACACCGCCGTGCTGGAGCTCACCCACAACTGGGACACCAGCCGCTACGACCTCGGCAGCGGCTATGGCCACATCGCCATCGGAGTGGACGACATCGTGGCCGTGTGCGATCAGATTCGCGCCAAGGGTGGCCGCGTGGTGCGCGAGCCGGGCCCCATGAAGAACGGCACCACGGTGCTTGCCTTCGTGGAGGATCCCGACGGCTACAAGGTGGAACTGATCGAGCAGAGCTCCCGATCCCATGCGGCCTGACGCCCCCGCTGCCGCCGGCAGCCTCACCAGCGATCCGGATCGCTTTAGCGATGCCGCCTGGGATCTGCTGCTGGCCAGCCAGGAGCAGGCTCGCCGCTGGCGCCATGGCCAGATGGACGTGGAGCACCTGCTGCAGGCGCTGTTCAACGACCGGCGCTTCGCGGAGTGGATCGATCCCCTGCCCTTGGATGTGAACCGGCTGCTGGATCGCCTCGACGATGTTTGTGGTGAACAGCCCGCCGGCGGTGGTCGCGACCTGTTCATTGGCGAGGCCCTCGAGGAGCTACTGGAGCAGGCAGATCGGCGCCGTCAGGCCTGGGGATCGCGTCTGTTGGATGTGCCCCACGTGTTGCTGGCGCTGTTGGACGAGCCCCGCATCGGTGGGGCCCTGCTGGCGGACCAGGGCCTGAGCGAAGAGCTGCTGCTGCGGGAGCTGCGTCGCGGCCCCCGGGAGGCTGCGCCGGTGGCCCCCCCGGCCCCCACGGCCTCCTCAGCCGCGCCCCCTCCGCAGTCGCCCCCCGGGCCGGCGGTTGAGGACAGCTGGATCGACGCCCCCCGCCCCCAGGGTCGCCCCGGTGCCGCTGCCCCCAGGCCCCCAGCGCCGGAGCCGCCCCAGCCGGAGCTGCGGCTGGAGCAGGAGCCGGCCGCCCTGGAGCAATTCGGCCGCGACCTCACCGCCGCTGCCCGGGCCGGTGAGCTCGACCCGGTGATCGGCCGCGACACCGAAATCCGCCGCTTGATGCAGGTGCTCTCCCGCCGGGGCAAGAACAACCCGGTGCTGATCGGTGAGCCGGGCGTGGGCAAGACCGCCATCGCCGAGCTGCTGGCCCAGCGGATCGTGGCCGGCGAGGTGCCCGAAGCGCTCAAGGGCCAGCGGCTGATCGCCCTGGATCTGGGGGCCCTGATCGCCGGTGCCAAGTTCCGCGGTCAGTTCGAGGAGCGCCTGCGCAGCGTGCTCAACGAGGTGCGCGAGGCGGAAGCGGCCGGGGAGATGGCTGGGGAGGGCCAGGGCCGTGGCGTGATCCTGTTTATCGATGAGCTGCACACCGTGGTGGGTCCGGAGCGCTCCAGCAGTGATGCCAGCAGCATCCTCAAGCCGGCCTTGGCCCGCGGTGATCTGCGCTGCATCGGCGCCACCACCCCCGAGGACTACAGCCGCACGGTGGAGAAGGACCCGGCTCTCAACCGCCGTTTTCAGCAGGTGCTGATCAAGGAACCGAGCCTGGAGGAGAGCACCCTGATCCTGCGGGGCCTCAAGGAGCGCTACGAGCTGCACCATGGCGTGGCCATTACCGATGGGGCCGTGGTGGCCGCTGCCCGGTTGGCGGATCGCTACATCGCCGACCGCTGCCTGCCTGATTCCGCCATCGACCTGATCGATGAGGCGGCCGCTCAGTTGCGCATGGAGGTCACCTCCAAACCGCGGCGGGTGGAGGAGGCCGAAGCGGAGCTGCGGCGGGTGGAACTGGCGCTGTTGGCGGCGGAAACCGCCCCCCAGGCGGAGCGGCTGGCGCTGCAGGAGCAACGCCGCCAGGCCAGCGAGGGCCTGCAGGAGCTGCAGCGCCGCTGGCAGGCGGAGCGGGAACAACTGGAGGAACTGCGCCAACTGCTGGCGGACGATGAAACCCTGCGGTTGCAGATCGCTGAGGCGGAGCGCGATGGCGACCTGGAGGAGGCGGCTCGGCTGCAGTACGACCAGCTGCATGGTGTGCAGCAGCGCCGCCAGCAGCTGGAGCAACACCTGTTGGCGGATCAGGCCAGTGGGCGCTCGCTGTTGCGGGAGCAGGTGGAGGAGGGGGATATCGCCGATGTGGTGGCCCGCGGCACCGGCATTCCCGTGCAGCGGCTGCTGGCCGGTGAGCGCCAGAAACTGCTGGAGCTGGAGCAGCGCCTGGCGGAGCGCGTGATCGGGCAGCCCGAGCCCGTGGCCGCGGTGGCGGCGGCGATCCGCCGCGCCCGCGCCGGCATGAAGGATCCGCGCCGCCCGGTGGGGTCGTTCCTGTTCCTGGGCCCTACCGGCGTGGGCAAGACCGAGTTGGCCAAGGCCCTGGCGGCGGCCCTGTTCGATGAGGAGGAGGCGCTGGTGCGGCTCGACATGAGCGAATTCATGGAGCGCAACGCCGTGGCCCGGTTGCTGGGGGCGCCCCCCGGTTATGTGGGTTACGAGGAGGGCGGGCAGCTCACCGAGGCGGTGCGCCGGCGCCCCTACGCCGTGCTGCTGCTGGATGAGGTGGAGAAGGCTCACCCCGATGTGTTCAACGTGCTGCTGCAGGTGCTCGACGACGGGCGTCTCACCGATTCCCAGGGCCGCACCGTGGATTTCCGCCACACCGTGGTGGTGATGACCAGCAACCTCGCCAGCCGGGCCATCCTCGACAGCGCCCGTAGCGGCGGCGATGACGCTGCCCTGGCGGAGCAGATCGAGCGCGCCCTGGCCAGTCAGTTCCGCCCGGAATTCCTCAACCGCATTGATGAGGTGATCCGCTTCCTGCCCCTGGGTCCGGCGGAACTCGAGCGGATCGTGGGTCTGCAGTTGGCGGACCTGGCCGCCCTGCTGCGGGAACAGGGGCTGGAGCTGGAGGTGGATGGGGCGGTGGCGTCCTGGTTGGCGCGCCAGGCCTACGAGCCCGAGTACGGAGCCCGGCCCCTGCGTCGCCTGCTGCGCCGCAGCATCGAGAACCCCCTGGCCACCGAGCTGTTGGAGGAGCGTTTCCTGGGGGCTTCCGCCGTGCGGGTGACCCTGCTGGAGGGGGGTGAGCGGCTGGCCTTCCAGCCGCTGCTGCCTGCGGGTTGAGGCGTATCCGGTAGGGTGGCTGTTTGCCGGTGCGTGGGCTGATTCAGCTGCGCGGCCTGCCGACCGTTCCAGCAGTGGACACCCAGACCGACCCCTCCGTCAGTTCCGAAGCCCCGGCTGGTGAACCCAGCCCCGAGCCTGCCAAGGCTGGTTTCGTGGCCGACACCATGGCTGAGTTGCGCCGGGTGGTCTGGCCCAGCCGCCAACAGCTGTTTTCAGAATCGGTGGCCGTCATCCTGATGGTGACCCTTTCGGCCTTCGCGATCGCGGCCATCGATCGCTTCTACAGCTGGGCCAATACCCAGGTCTTCCGCTGATTCCCGCCTGACCGCCCCCGCCCGTTTGTTTTCCCCGTGCCCGTGTCCGACGTTGACCTGACCACCGACGAGATCACCGAGGCGACCGAGCTGGTGACCGACGCGGTGACCGCTGAGGCCGTGCTGGAGCTGTCTCCGGCCGAGGGGCGCTCCCCGGTGGCCCGTTGGTATGCCGTGCAGGTGGCCTCCAGCTGTGAGAAGAAGGTGAAGGCCACCCTGGAGCAGCGGGCCGTGACCCTTGGGGTGGACAGCCGCATCCTGGAGATCGAGATCCCCCAGACCCCGGCGGTGAAGCTCAAGAAGGACGGCAGCCGCACCAGCACCGAGGAGAAGGTGTTTCCGGGCTATGTGCTGGTGCGGATGGTGCTGGATGAGGACACCATGATGGCGGTGCGGAGTACCCCCAACGTGATCAATTTCGTGGGGGCGGAGGATCGCCGTGCCACCGGCAAGGCCCGCGGTCACATCAAGCCCCGCCCCCTGAGCCGCCAGGAGGTGGACCGCATCTTCAAGCGTGCCGCCGAGAAGAAGCCGGTGGTCAAGGTCGACCTCACCGAGGGCGATCAGATCCTGGTGACGGCTGGTCCGTTCAAGGACTTCCAGGGCGAGGTGATCGAGGTGTCGGCCGAGCGCAACAAGCTCAAGGCCCTGCTGTCGATCTTCGGCCGGGAAACCCCGGTGGAACTCGAGTTCTCCCAGATCAGCAAGCAGAGCTGATCCCCCTGCGGCCGTCTCCCTGCGGAGGGCGGCCCTTGGCGTTGCACCGGTCTCCGGGGCGCGTCGCAGTCGCTGCCCTAGGGTCGCGAATCCGCAGATTGCTCAAGCCGCCAGGACGATGGCCAAAAAAGTTGTAGCTGTGATCAAGCTGGCGCTGCATGCCGGCAAAGCCAACCCCGCGCCGCCGGTGGGCCCTGCCCTCGGTCAGCACGGCGTCAACATCATGGCGTTCTGCAAGGAGTACAACGCTCGGACGCAGGACAAGGCTGGCTATGTGATCCCTGTGGAGATCTCGGTCTTTGAAGACCGCAGCTTCACGTTCATCACCAAGACCCCTCCCGCTTCCGTGCTGATCTCCAAGGCAGCCGGCATCGAGAAGGGTGCAGCCACCTCCTCCAAGGGCAGCGTCGGTGCCATCAGCCGCGCCCAGCTCGAAGAGATCGCCAAGACCAAGCTGCCCGACCTCAACTGCACCAGCGTTGATTCGGCCATGCGCATCATCGAAGGCACCGCCCGCAACATGGGCGTCGCCGTTCAGGACTGATCGGCCCCGGCCCCCGGGCCAGCGCTGCTCCGTTTCTATCCCGTTCCTTACCGGGGGAGAGCTCCCTGAGCTCGTTCGCACCCCATGCATCCCATGCCCAAAATCTCCAAGCGTTTTTCCGCCGTCGCCGGCAAGGTTGAAGACCGCACCTATGCCCCGCTGGACGCGGTGGAACTGGTGAAGGCCAACGCCACAGCCAAGTTCGACGAAACCCTCGAGGCCCATGCCCGCCTCGGCATCGATCCCAAGTACACCGACCAGCAGCTGCGCACCACCGTGGCCCTGCCCCACGGCACCGGTCAGAGCGTGCGCATCGCCGTGATCGCCCGGGGCGAGAAGGTGGCTGAGGCCAAGGCCGCCGGCGCCGACCTGGCCGGTGATGACGATCTGGTGGACACCATCGCCAAGGGCGAGATGGAGTTCGACCTGCTGATCGCCACGCCGGACATGATGCCCAAGGTGGCCAAGCTGGGTCGCGTGCTCGGTCCCCGTGGCCTGATGCCCAACCCCAAGGCCGGCACCGTGACCACCGACCTTGCCTCCGCCATCAACGAGTTCAAGGCCGGCAAGCTGGAGTTCCGCGCGGATCGCACTGGCATCGTGCACGTGCGTTTCGGCAAGGCCAGCTTTGATGCCGCCAAGCTGCTGGACAACCTCAAGGCCCTGCAGGAAACCATCGACCGCAACAAGCCCAGCGGCGCCAAGGGTCGGTACTGGAAGAGCCTCTACATCACCTCCACCATGGGTCCCTCGGTGGAAGTCGATGTGACGGCCCTGCAGGACATCAAGCAGGAGGGCTGAGCCCCAACGGGCTGGGCCTGTCCCCATCGCCCCCGCTTCGGCGGGGGCTTTTTGTTGGCCTGTCAGGTGCTGCTGTAGGGTTGGTTGCTGGCTAACGCCAGAAGGGCACGCGCCCTACCCAAGACAGCAGGTCGATGGCGGCTCCGTTCCCACGGATGTCTGCCCGTTGTAAATCCTGCCGAGGTGCACGCGACTGAAGCTTGTCCCGGCGGTTCGCCGGGGGATGTGAAGCCGCAGCCCTCGGGTGCCGAGTTTGCTCGAGCACCAGGGCTGCGTTCCCGGCTTGTTCCCCCGATCCGTTCCGTTTCCCATGGGCCGCACGCTGGAGAACAAGCAACAGATCGTCGAAGAGCTCAAGCAGCTCCTCGGTGAGGCCGAAATGGCGCTGGTCCTTGATTACAAGGGCCTGTCCATCAAGGAAATGTCTGATCTGCGGACCCGTCTGCAGGCCAGCAACGGCATTTGCAAGGTGACCAAAAACACCTTGATGCGCCGTGCCATTGATGGGAACAGCGCTTGGTCGGAACTCGATTCCCTGCTCACCGGCACCAACGCCTTCGTGCTCGTCAAGGGCGACGTGGGTGGTGCGGTGAAGGCCGTTCAGTCCTTCCAGAAGGACACGAAGAAGTCGGACGTGAAGGGTGGCCTTTTCGAAGGCAAACTCCTTTCCCAATCCGACATCAAGGCCATCGGGGATCTGCCCTCCAAGGAGGTGCTCATGGCCCAGATCGCCGGTGCGATCAACGCCGTGGCCACCAAGCTGGCTGTGGGCATCAACGAAGTTCCCTCCGGTCTTGCCCGGGCGCTCAAGCAGCACGCCGACGGCGAGGGCAGCGCCTCCTAAGGCCTGTTCTGCTGAGCTCTCCGCTCCGACTGTTCCCACAGATCTGTTGCTGATTCCCAACCATGTCTGCTACTACCGACAAAATCCTCGAGTCCCTGAAGACTCTCTCGCTGCTGGAAGCCTCTGAGCTTGTCAAGCAGATCGAAGAGGCCTTTGGTGTGTCCGCCGCCGCTTCCGCTGGCGTCGTGATGGCCGCCCCCGCCGCCGGCGGTGGTGCTGCTGAAGCTGCTGAAGAGCAGACCGAATTCGACGTCATGCTCGACAGCTTCGACGCTGCCGCCAAGATCAAGGTCCTCAAGGCCGTTCGCGAAGCGACTGGCCTGGGCCTTGGCGAAGCCAAGACCCTGGTGGAAAGCGCCCCTTGCGCCGTCAAGGAAGGTGTCTCCAAGGCCGATGCCGAGGCCATGAAGAAGGCCATCGAAGAAGCCGGCGGCAAGGTCACCCTCAAGTGATCTCCGCGGCGGGCCGCTCCGGCGGCCTGCCTGAGCTTCCACTCAGCCGGTCCCCATGGGGACCGGCTTTTTTGTGTTCAGCCAGGGCCCATCAGCCAATAAAAAAGCCCCGCCGAAGGCAGGGCTTTGAGCCGGAACGCTTCCGGGAGTCTGTCCTCGTTTCGACCCCGGAAGTGGTGTCCCGCACTCCTCACACAAGTGCAACATACGGCCAGAGGAAAACGCCAGACAAGGGGGCGTGGTCCACTGCGCCAGTTGTCCCCTGCCGCCCGGCTCAGGGGCGAAACGGCACCACCTGCAGCGCCACGGGGCCGCCGCCGGCCGCCGGGGGCGGTGGATTGAGGGCGATGGCTGGCGCCGGCAGCGACAGGGGTTGGGCTGTGCCGCCCTGGTTGGCGCGGGCGACCAGTTGTGCCAGGGGGGTGTCGTTGGCCAGGTACACGTGGCTCAGGGTCTGGCTGCCGAAGGCTCGCCGCTGCAGCTGCCAGCCGGGCTCCAGCTGGATCAGCACAAAGCCGTCCCGGTCGCGCTGGCGCAGTGCCCCTTGGCCCACCAGCAGTTCCGTGGTGTCGCTGGGGGTGAAGGCCACCAGGGCCACGCTGCTGCCGGCCTGTTTCAGCCGCAGCCGGTGGCTGCCGCCCAGGTCGGTCTCACCCACCCGCAGGGAATAGCCGTTGCTATCGATGTAGCGGCTGCAGATGCCGCTGAAGTCAAAACGGTTAAGGGCCGGGTCGATCAGGCCGTCCGGTCGTTCCTGCCAGCAGCGGGGTTCCGGCCGGATCTGCTCCAGCACCAGCAGCTTCCAATCGCTGCGTCCCACCGGTTGGGCCAGTACGGCAAAGCGGCTCTGATCCAGGGGCCGGCTGCTGAACAGGCTGGCGGCCCGGCTGCCAGCCTGGATCGCCAATCCGACGGCCCCCGCCAAGGCCAGGCCCGCCCCCAGCCATGGGAGGTAGGTTCGCTGCATGGTGATCTCTCCTGCGCTGCCCGTCAGACGCGTGTTGTACCGGATCTGCGGGGGGGAGCCCAGTGGCTGACGGGCCAGTGGTGGTGGCGGCCGCCTGTGATGGCGCCTGTAGCGGCAATCCGGGCCCCGGCGGCTGGGGCTGTTTGTTGCGCTTCGCGGATGGAAGCGTGCGTGAGTGGGGTGGGGCTGATCCCGACACCACCAACAACCGCATGGAGCTCACGGCGGCGCTGACGCTGCTGCAGCTGCTCAAGACCCTGCCCCGGGACCCGGATCTGGCGATCCGCACCGATTCCAAATATCTGATTGACGGTTTCTCCCGTTGGATCAACGGCTGGAAGCGCAAGGGTTGGCGCACCGCCTCGGGCTCCCCCGTGCTGAACCGCGATCTCTGGGAGGCCCTGGATGCGGCTCGGCTTCCCAACCTGCCTTTGGTGTACGTGAAAGGCCACAGCGGCGACCCCGATAACGACCGCTGTGATGTGATTGCGGTGGCTTTTTCCAAGGGGCAGCAACCGTCGCTGGCCCAGGGGGAGGTGCCTTTGGCCGCCGCAGCGGGGGGCGTCGCAGCCCCGGCGCCAGAGCCCGCCCCCAAGCCGTTGCTGCAGTTGCTGAGCCGGCTGGAGTTGGCGGATCGCTTGGCGGCTGGTGGCTACGGCCTCAGCCTGATCGAGCTGGCCCAGGTGGTGGAGTTGCCGCTCGCCACCCTGGAGGGGCGCAGCGAGGCCTGGCGCTGGCGCGACTGGCAGGTGGTGCCCGGCGGTGGCGGCCGCTGGCGGTTGCACCGCGAGGCGTCAGGATCGGAGCAGCGCGATGGCGGGGGTCGGGGCGATGGCTGACGTCGGCAGTGGTGGTCTTTATCGCCGCTTTGTGGGTCCGCTGCTGAGCCGCGACGACGGCGCCGATGCAGAACAGCTCAGCCAGCTCACCCTGCAGGCCCTGGCCCAGGTGTCACTGCGGCGCCAGTGGCCGCTGCTGAACACCACGCTGGCGGGCCTGGGTGCCGAGTTGCAGCGGCCCGATCTGCGCTTGGAGCAGACCCTGTTTGGCTGCCGTTTCCGCAATCCCGTGGGTTTGGCCGCCGGTTTCGATAAGAACGCCGTGGCGGCCGGCATCTGGCATCTCTTTGGGTTTGGCTTCGCCGAGCTGGGCACAATCACGTGGCACGCCCAGCCCGGCAACCCCCGGCCGCGGCTGTTCCGCCTGTCGGCGGAGCGGGCGGCCCTCAACCGCATGGGCTTCAACAATGTGGGGGCCCAGGCGGCCCTGCGCACCCTGGAGCGCCAGAACCTGCCGGCGGCAGGGCAGCGTCCGGCGGTGCTGGGCATCAACCTGGGTAAGTCGAAGGTCACGCCGCTGGAGCTGGCCCCCGACGACTACGCCTCCTCCCTGGAGTTGCTCGCGCCCCTGGCGGATTACGCCGTGATCAATGTGAGCTCCCCCAACACCCCGGGGCTACGGGAGCTGCAGGACGAGGTGCAGCTGCGCCGGCTGGTGGAGCGGCTGCGGCGGCTGCAGGCCTGCCC
>JBEIQU010000156.1:0-4561 GCA_040376355.1 Prochloraceae cyanobacterium
CCTGGAACCAACTCTTCGCCGCCGGGCATGCTGTGTGCCATGGCTGGCATCGGCGAAGCCGCTGCCGCCAGACAGGCCAGGGCAACCGCGATCCTGTGGCGTGCACTCATCGAATGGCCGCCCATTGCTGTTGCAGTGCAGCCGCCGCCTGTTGATCGCAGCGCCCCCCTTGCGCGGACACAAAGGTGCAAACGTTGGCGGTGGCCGTTTCAACCAGCGATTGCCCGGGTGCCTGGCCATCGGCATAGAGCGGTCGCTTCGCGATGGCAACACCGCTCACCGAGCTGATCCGCCGCAGGGTTTTCGAGGGCGGTAAGACCTCCGCAAAGATCGCTTTGGTGCCTGACTTGCGGATGGCCTCACTGATGGCGGCAAGGCTGGAAGGGCGCAGGGTTCCGCCTGTGGCAAACGTGTCGATCACGGGGAGCTCCCGGATGCCATAGCGGCTGGCGAAGGTCGAAAAAGCCCGGTGCTCACTCACGAGCACCTTGTGGGCGGCTGGCACCGTCTGCAGCTGCTGGGCGGTCCAGGCGCCCAAACGCGTCAGCACAGCCTGCATCGCCTGGCGCCGCCGTTGCAGGACACCGGTCTGGGCGTTGCCGAGCAGGGGCTGAACAGCTTTGGCCGTTTCTTGAACCATGACGCCGACCAATGCCGGGTCGTGCCACACATGGGGATCAAGGGCCTTCTGCCGGGGAATGGCACGCTCACCAACCGGCACAACCGGCGCACTCACGCGCACCCGATTCATGGCCGGTGTCAGGTTGTGGCCGTTGATCAGCACCAGCTGCGCAGCGCTGAGGGCCTGCCGATCGGTACCGCGCAACAACAGGTCATGGGGGTTGGCGCCTGGGGGGACCAGACAGGTCACGCGAGCCTGCTCCTGCAGCAGGGTTCGCGCGATGTCGCAGAGCACACCATCCACCGCAACCACCGTTGTTGGCGGTGCAGCGGCAAGCAGCAACCCGAGAAAGCCCCCTGCGTCCATCCCACCCGAGCAAGTGACGGGATGATAACGGTTCTCATTTCGACCCGCCAGGTGGCGGGTTTAGCCGGGGCTGGCGCCTTGCCGTGGGGCTCGTCGGAGCACCTGATGCTGAAGCTGAGTCAACCTGGCGCCAGCGTCATAGTCCGCGCGAATGATCTGCAGACGCCCGTCCGCTGACAGCCAGCGGACGGCCACAGAAAACGGTTGGTGCAGCGGCAGACGCTCGGGGCAACTCAACACAATCCGATCGGGGAAGTAGACCTCGCGATTCGGCGGGGATGGCCAGGTGATCTGGCGTGTCCGCTGCGTCGATCGGGACAGATCCGGGCCCATGGTCTCCGTGACACCGACCCATGCCCCCGTCACCTGCCACGGGGACACCTGCGCGATCTGTTCAGTCCAGTGGGCTCCGGGGTAACCGCGTTGGTCTTCCCGAATGCTGGCGGTCCGGATCAGTTGGCGATCCTTGCCGTAAACCACACCAACGCTCTGGCGTCGCTGGCCATCCATCAGGAAGAGTTCCATCGGCACCACAGCATCCGGAGCCAGGGTTGGCACCAGCCAAGCCGCGGCGCCATCACGAAAAGCCAAACCCCGCATCACCAGGCTGGCGGGGTGATGAAACCCATCGGCCCTGCTGTGGTCAGCACGGTTGTACGACCATCGTTCCTCGACAGCACGGCCATCGTCGTAGCGGTAGCGATTGACCTGCTGGATGTGGAGATGGGAAGGATCAGCCTGGAAATCACGCGTGCTACGGAACGATTCCATCACCGATCCCGTCGGCGTGTAGCGCGTCCAGCGTCCATGCCACTGGCCAAGATGTTTGCTCCAGAAAGCCCGCCAATTCCGATCCGCAGGGGTTATTGCTTGATCACTGGGAGCTGCACGCGAAGCTTCACTGCGAGATGGATTGCGAGCTTCACTCAGCTCTCCAGCAAA
This sequence comes from Prochloraceae cyanobacterium, assembly GCA_040376355.1. GTDB lineage: Bacteria > Cyanobacteriota > Cyanobacteriia > PCC-6307 > Cyanobiaceae > Vulcanococcus. The sequence continues at coordinate 1,931 of JBEIQU010000156.1, forward strand.
CGCTGTTGCCCTGGAGTTCCCTCCAGCATGCTCCAATCCACTCGCAAGCAGAACCGCAGCAAGGAGAAGGCCAGCAAGAGATGTCCGCGGCCCAAGCATGCGTGTGCCGACCCGAATGGATCCAGGCTAGATGGGTGATCCGCTGCCGGACCTCTGGAGCGCGGGCCGCTCCCGCCCAGGGGCTCTGGAGACCGCCACCGTCGCAGCGACTCAACCAGCAACAACGCAACTGTGAAGCGAGCACTGCCAGGAGCTGCAGGTGTCGCTAAGCCAAGACAGGGGGCCGACGGTCAATGCCGGTGACAAGAGAACATGCAATCCTCTGCTTTGGCGACTCGAACACGTGGGGGTACAAACCACTCACCGGCGAGCGGCTGCGTCGCACAGAACGGTGGCCCGGGATCTTGCAACACGCCCTAGGCGCGGACTGCAACGTGATTGAAGAGGGTCTGAATGGGAGAACAACAGCGTTCGATGAGCCATTCCGAGAGGGGCGCAACGCGCGCAAAAGCCTGCTTGCTGTTTTGGAGAGTCACGCGCCGCTTGATCTGCTCATCATCATGCTCGGCACCAACGACTTAAAGCACCATCTCAATGTGTCTGCCCATGAATCAGCGAGGGGGTTGAGTTCCCTCTTGCAGATTGCCAGCACCAGTGGCAGCACCTTCAACCAGACCTCGCCCAAAATTTTAGTTGTTGCACCACCCAAGTTTGGCAACCTCTCGGAGCTGATGGCCCATCATTTCGAGGGTTCGGTGGCGCGCTCCGCGGAGCTACCGATGGTTTACAAGGATGCCTGCGCGCCATGGGGCTGCAGCTTTGTTGATAGCAACCCAGTGGCGAGCGTGGGGGAGGATGGGATTCATCTCAATCAGCAGGGCCACCGTCAGCTCGCCCTGGCTCTTGGACCAGTCGTCAGGAGCTTGATCGGTGATCCCGCCTGAAACTGCGAGCGACCATGGCGTTGTTCGAGCCTTCGCGACCGGGGCGTTTGCAACCGAGGCATTCAGGACCGGATGGTGGCCTCTAGATCGGCAGACGTGGCAGGCCACACCCGTGGAACAAACGCCATGAGTCAGCTACGCCTGGGGCTTGCTGGGGCAGGGCGCTTTGGCCAACTGCACGCCGCTGTGTTGTCAGCACTGCCGAACGTCACCCTGGCGGCCATCGCCGATCCCTGTACTGAGCGCTGTCAACAGCTGGCGGATCGCCATCAGGTTGCGCATCGCTATGGCTCAACGCAGGAGCTGTTCGACGATGCCGACCTGGATGCGTTCGTGCTGGTGACGCCCGATGAATTGCATGGCGATCAGGGTCTGGCGGCCGTTGCCACCGGGAAACCGGTGTTCATCGAAAAACCGCTGGCCTCGTCCTCCCAGCAAGCGATGGCCCTCCAGAAAGCCGCCGCCGCCTCAGGCAGCCTGCTGCAGACGGGGCTGCTGCTTCGCTACGAGCTGCAGCATGCGCTCCTCCAGGAGGAGCTAGCCGCAGGCCACTTTGGTGAGCTGGTGTCGATCCGCGTGAAGCGCAACCTCAGCGCTGCCTGGTTCAGCGCCGTGGCCGATCGGGCCCATACGGTGTTTGAAAGCCTGATCCATGACCTCGACCTGCTGCTGTGGTTCAGCGGCAGTCGGGCCACGCGCGTGATGGCGATGGAACGCCGCTTCGGGACCCATCAGTCCCCCGAAGGTTGCTATGCCCTGATTGAGCTGGCCAACGGTTGTATCGCCATGGCGGAAACCAGTTGGTTTGTGCCGCCCCAGGCCCCTGCCAACGTGATGACCGACAGCTGGTCGGGCACCATCGACGCCGAATTGGCTGTTGTCGGCACCCAGCAAACGGCTCAGCTGAGGCTGCTCGATTCGCCCTTGACCATCTGGGGGCAGGACCAACAGCGCCATCCAGATGCCCAGCTGTGGCCGCTGCACCAGGGCCACATCCATGGGGCCTTGGAGCGTGAACTCGCTGACTTCACCAACGCTGCACGCACGGGAATCCCCTCGCGAACCGCAAGCTTGGACCAGGCGATCGAAGGCCTGCGCCTGGCGGAAGCGATCGTCGAGGCAGGCCGCACCGGTCAAGCCGTGGCGATGCCACGGCTGGTTGCAGATCCCCAGAGCTGAGCCCGAGCCAAGCCACCGCCGCCTAAGGCGGAGGGACGATCGCGACACCAACCGCTCCGATTGGGGAGTGACTGGATCGGAAGGCGGCTCTGGACGTCGGTGGAGAATCAAGCGATGCATCACGAATCGGTTCTGAGAAAGCCAGCGGTCGCCCGTCTGTCCCGCCTGATCGCGATTGCGCTGATGACAGCAACCCTCCATCCACCGGCCCTGGCCCGGACCCAGGGCCGGGGTGAACCCTCCCTCACCCAGTCACACCCCTCTGCCACCCGTGATGTGCAACCGGTGGCCGCGGTGGATGTGGAGCGCTTCCTGGGCTCCTGGTACGAGATTGCCCGGATCCCCGCCTGGTTCCAGAACCGCTGCGTCAAAGACACAACGGCCCGCTACCAGCTCCGCCGTGACGGCAAGATCGCCGTGATCAACCGTTGCGTGACCCGCAGTGGAGAGATCGACCAGGCCAAGGGTCTCGCCCGCGTGCTGGATCCCGGCACGACAACACGCCTGC
>JBEIQU010000014.1:0-16042 GCA_040376355.1 Prochloraceae cyanobacterium
GTCTTGTGGCTGTAGAAGGGGTCGATCCAGGCGGTGTTGGGATCCGGAACCATCGCCATATCCGACTCGTTGATGGCTTTCCAGCCACGGATCGACGACCCGTCGAAGGCCACGCCCTCGGTGAAGGCGGCCTCGTCGATCAGGTCCTCACAGACGGTGAGGTGCTGCCACTTGCCGTGGAGGTCGACGAACTTGAGGTCGATCAGTTCGATGCCCTCGTCCTTGATCTGACGGAGGACGTCCTGGGCGGTTTTGGCCATGACGTTGCGCTGGGAGGTTGAGCGAAAAGCGGAAGGAGGGCCGGCCTGGAAGCGGGCTGCGCGGGACCGTACGGAGCCATGGCGTCCTCCTGTGTATCAGCTGTAACCAAAATCCGCCCTGATGGGTCGCCATGGCCGCTTGCGTAACCGTTTCTGTCAACTTCGCCAGATGCAAGCGCCGGCAAGGGATCTGAGGGTTTTCAGGTGCTACGTTCCGGCTCAGGTGCGTCGATCCTTCACGCCATGCGCGATGCCATCACGGGTCTGATCGGTCGGTACGACCAGCTCGGCCGCTACCTCGATCGTGACGCCATCGACCGCATCTCTGGTTATTTCTCCGAGGCCCAGCTGCGCCTGGCGGCGGTGGAACTGATCAACCGCGAGGCCGCGGAGATCGTGCGTGAGGCCAGTCAGCGGCTGTGGCTGGCGGATCCGGAGCTGCTGCTTCCCGGCGGCAATGCCTACACCACCCGTCGCTGGGCCGCCTGCCTGCGGGACATGGATTATTTCCTGCGTTACGCCAGCTACGCCCTGGTGGCCGACGACAGCACCATCCTCAACGAGCGCGTGCTCAACGGCCTCGACGACACCTACAAGAGTCTTGGGGTTCCCACCGGCCCGACGGTCCGCAGCATTGCCCTGATGGCTGATGTGGTCTGCGAGCAGCTCTCCGATGCCGGTGCGGGCTCCGCCGAGGCCATCAACACCATCGTGCGTGCCCCCTTCGAGCACCTCTGCCGCGGCCTGGCGGACACCAACGTCCGGGCCCGTTGAGCGCCCCGACGACTGCGTAGGCTCCCTGTACCCAGACCCCTTCCAGGCCTTGGCTTCCACCAGCTATCCCGTGTCCGATCGGCACCGCCTCTCCCTTGGCCCGATCGCCACGCCGGATCGGTTGTTGCTGGGTCCTGGCCCGTCCAACGCCCACCCCACGGTGTTGCAGGCCCTGAGCCGCAACCCGATCGGCCACCTGGATCCCCTGTATGTGGCCCTGATGGGCGAAGTGCAGGAACTGCTCCGCTACGTCTGGCAGACCGACAACCGCCTCACCCTGCCAATGAGCGGCACCGGCTCGGCGGCGATGGAAGCCACCATCGCCAACATGGTGGAGCCCGGAGACACCGTGCTGGTGGCGGTGAAGGGCTATTTCGGCCTGCGCCTGCAGGACATGGCTGGCCGCTACCGGGCCGATGTGCGCACCCTGGAGAAGCCCTGGGGTGAAGCGTTCAGCCTTGAGGAGATCGAGGCGGGCCTGAAGCAGCACCGCCCCAAGATCCTGGCCATTGTCCACGCCGAAACCTCCACCGGCGTCTGCCAGCCCATGGAGGGCATCGGCGATCTGTGCCGTCAGTACGACTGCCTGCTGCTGCTCGACACGGTGACCTCCCTGGGTGCCGTGCCCCTCTATCTCGATGACTGGAAGGTCGACCTGGCCTACAGCTGCAGCCAGAAGGGCCTCAGCTGCCCCCCTGGCCTTGGCCCCTTCTCCATGGGTCTGCGGGCCGAGGAGAAGCTCCATGCCCGCACTGGCAAGGTGCCCAACTGGTACCTCGATGTGAGCCTGCTCAATCAGTACTGGGGCAGCGATCGGGTGTATCACCACACCGCCCCGGTGAACATGAACTTCGGCATGCGCGAGGCCCTGCGGCTGATCGCTGAGGAGGGTCTGGAGAACGTCTGGGCCCGTCACCGGCGCAATGCCGAGCGCCTTTGGGCCGGCCTAGAGCGTCTCGGCCTCGAGCTGCATGTGCCGGCCCACCTGCGGCTGCCCACCCTCACCACCGTGCGTATTCCGGAGGGCGTCGATGGCAAGGCGTTCACCCTGCACCTGCTCAACAAGCACGGCATCGAAGTGGGCGGCGGCCTCGGCGCCCTGGCCGGCAAGGTCTGGCGCATCGGCCTGATGGGCTACAACAGCCGCGAAGAGAACGTCGACCGCCTGCTCAACCTGCTGGAGCAGGAGCTTCCGGCGTTCCGGGTGACGGCCCCCGCCGCCGCTGCCGCCGCCGTCGCCTGAACCAGGCCTCCAGCTGCGCGCTGCAGCGTTCCGCCAGCACGCCGCCTGTCACCCGCATGTGGTGATGGGCGCTGGGATCTAACGCCAGGTTGAGGCAGCCCCCCAGGGCACCGCGCTTGGGATCCGCTGCGCCGTACACCACCCGTCCCATGCGGGCCTGCACCAGCGCCCCAGCGCACATGGGGCAGGGTTCCAACGTCACCACCAGGGTGCAACCGTTGAAACGCCAGTCCTGGCGGAGGCGTGCCGCCTGCTGCAGGGCCACCAGCTCGGCGTGGGCCAGGGGCTGCTGATCGGTTTCGCGCCGGTTGCTGCCCCAGCCAATCGCCTGGCCCCGTTCATTCAGAACCACTGCTGCCACAGGGATCTCTCCGGCCTCTCCCACCAGGGCAGCCCGGCGTAGCAGCCGTTCCATCCACAGCCCATCGCTTCGGCTGTCGCCAGGGCCTGAGACCAGGGGGGCGCTGCCCAGAGACCACACCACACGCTCTCTGCAGGATGCCATCCCTGGGTTCGGCCGGTCGGACGGGAGAATGGCACCAGCTTGCTCCGCCGCCTTGGCTCCAGCACCTCAGCACGAGCCATCGCCGGGGCATGGACCGGAGGCGTCGCCGGGCCTGGTGCAGACCCTGGCCCCGTTCCCGGATCCCGTCCACACCGATCCCCAGTTGCAGCGCTTTCTGCAGACCGCCACGGAGCAGCTCTGCCAGTGGTGGTCGTCGGCCGCCCAGCGCTCGCCCCTGCCCCTGCTGAGTGTGCTGCCGGAGGTGGCACCACCGCCGGAGGGCCAGTCGCTCCAGGCCCTGCTCGCGGACCTGCAGCTGGTGATGGATGGCGCCTTCAACCCGCTGCACCCGGGCTCCATGGCCCACCTGGACCCGCCGCCCTTGGCGGCATCGGTGGCGGCGGAGCTCGTGGCGGCGGGCCTCAACAACAATCTGCTAGCGGAGGAGCTCAGCCCCAGCCTGACCCGGTTGGAGCGTGGCCTCTGCGCCTGGCTGGCCTCCGCCCTGGGACTGGGCGATCAGTCCGGTGGCGTGGCGGCCAGCGGCGGCAGCCTCAGCAATTTGATGGCCCTGGTGGTGGCGCGTCACCAGGCCGGTCTGGCTGGTGACACCGACGCCCTCGTGTTTTGCAGCGCCGATGCCCATGTCTCCCTGGGCAAGGCGTTGATGGTGATGGGGCTCCCCGCCGGGGCCCTCAGGCCCGTGCCGGTGGAGGCCAGCGGTGCCCTCTCGATCCCGCAGTTGGAGGAGGCCCTGGATCAGGCCCAACGGCAGGGCAGGCCCGTGCTGGCGGTGGTGGCCACCGCCGGGACCACCGTGCGCGGAGCGGTGGATCCCATCGGCGCCATGGCCGCCCTGTGCCGCAGCCGTGGCATCTGGCTGCATGTGGATGGCGCCATCGGTGCTGTGTTCGCCCTCAGCGACGCTCACCGCGGGCGCGTACCCGATCTGGGATTGGCTGATTCGATCACGGTGAATCCCCAGAAGCTGCTGGGGATCCCCAAGAGCAGTTCGCTGCTGCTGCTGCGCCAGCCGAGCCTGCTGGCGGCCTGTTTCGCCACGGGCCTGCCCTACATGGAACCCAGCTGGGCCGATGCCCACGGCGGTGAATGCGGTTTGCAGGGCACCCGCCCGGCCGAGGTGCTCAAGCTCTGGCTTGGTTTGCGGCAGCTCGGGCTCTCCGGGATCGAGGCGGTGCTGTCGGGGGCCATTGCGCGGCGGCAACGGCTGCACCAACTGCTGCAGCCCCTGCCCCTGGATCTGTGCAGCGGTCCGTTGCACCTGCTGGCCTTCTGCCCCCACGGCCGTGATGCGGCCGCCGCTGAGGCCTGGTCGTTGGAGACCCGCCAGAGCCTGCTCGATCAGCAACTGATGCTGTCGCGGCCGCTGTATGGCGGGCGCCATCACCTCAAAGCCGTGCTCGGCAATCCCCACACCGGCGAGGAGCAGCTGCAGACCCTGCGGCGCGTGGTGGAGGCGTCGCTGCCATGAGCGGACCCGAACAGCGCGGCCGCTGGGTCGCGATCCTGACTGGTGCGATTTCCGTGGCCATTGCCGTGGCCTATCTGGTGCTGATCACCGTGCTCGATTCCCGCGGTCCGCTGTTGCCGCCCCCTCCGGAGGCCCTGGGGCTCAGCCCCGCGGTGGCCCCGGCGGTCGCTCGGGCCGGGGAGGCAGCTGGCCCTGCTTCTGCTGGCGCTGCAGTGGTTCCACCACCCTGCTGAAGGCGGCGGCGAGAAAGGCCTGCAGGGCGGATTCGCGGCGGTTGAGGTCGTACTGGCGCTGCACCACCTCCTGGATACCGCCGTCCCCCCAGTCCTGGTCCTGCTGGAAGTAGGTGATGAAGCTGCGGCCGGCCACCCGCGTCAGCCAGCCTGCCCCCACCGCCTGCACCGCCCGGGTGAGCAGCAGCGCCGGCAGGTTGAGGCTGAGGGCGCTGCCGATCACGCTCAGCCCCCCCTTGATCACCCCCAGGCTGGCCAGGGTCCGTCCCACCGACACCGCCAGATCCTGGGCGCTGGCACGGGAGAGGCTGACGCCGTAGATGCGGCCGATCTCCACCACCATCTGGGCATTCACCGCCGCCGCCCCCAGCAGATCCACCACCGGCAGGGGCGTGGCCGCCAGCACCCCGGCGCTGATCCAGCTGTAGCGATCCACCACCGCTTCCGCATCGCTCTGGCGCTGTTCCGTCAGCAGCTGGCGTCCGGCATCACTGAGGCGGCGGCTCTGCAACAGGATGTTGTCGGCGATCAGCTCTTCGCCGTCGCTGTGCAGCACCTGGGCGATGCGCCGCAGCAGGGCATCGATCTCCGGCGGCGGCTGCAGTGGTCTTCCGCCTGGCATCGGCACCGACTGCGGTGCCGCACTGGCGGGCACCACATCCTCGGGGGCAATGCGGCCCTGGCAGCGGCGGCGCAGCAGCCCCAGCAGCCGCCGCTCCTCCTCCTGGCCCCGCAGGTCGCATTTGTTCAGCACCAGCAACAGCCGTTTGCCCAGCCGGGCCAGGGCCTCAAATACCTCCTGCTCGGCTTGGCGCAGATCGCCATCCACCACCAGCAGCAGCAGGTCCGCCTGGGCCGCCTGCTGTCGGGCCCGCTGCTCCCGTTCCTGGCCGGCGCTACCGGCTTCCAGGATTCCCGGGGTGTCGACCAGCTGCAGGCCCCGTGACAGGTTGCTCAGGCGCAGCCGGTAGCGCCGGCAGTCATCGGTGGAGCCCATGGCGGCCCCCACCTCCCCCACCACCTCCTTGAGCAGCGATCGGATCAGGGAGGTCTTGCCCGCTGATCCGGTGCCGAACACCACCACCACCAGATCCCCCCGCTCCAGCTCCGCAGCCACCCGCTGGCGTTCCTGCCGCAGGGCTTCCCGCTGCACGTCGTCGCGGATGCGATCCAGCAGCTGATCGATGGCCGCAAGGTTTTGCTGGGCCGCCTCCTGGCGGTTCCCGGGTGCGGCCACGTTGGCCGGCCCTTTGGTGCCAGTGCCGCGGCGGCTGGCTTGCCACCAGGGCCAGAGCAGTTGTGCCAACAGCAGCGCCGCACCGCCGAACAGCAGCAGCAGCGCCGGCCCCACCAACCAGCTGGGCAGCAAATAGCTCAACTGCCAGATCAGGGCATTCACCGCCTGCAGCACGGCGGTGATCGCCACCACCACCAGCAGCCCGATCCCAAGCCAGAGCCAGAGCCGAGCGGGTGGTTTCACGGGGGAGAGGTTGCTGCCATGAGTTCAGCGCAGCCTGGTGCCCGCCGCCAGGCTGCCGCGCCCAGCGGCGTTGATGATCTCGCTCCAGAGCGCCGCGGCCATCGCACTGCTGGCGCCGGTGGGTCGGTTGTCATCGTTGCCGAGCCAGATGCCCATCACCCAGTGGCGGCTGGGTTCGATGCCGATGAACAGCAGATCGCGGCCGCCGTTGGTGGTGCCGGTTTTGCCGCCCTCCTGTCCCCCCAGCCGTGCCGCCTGGCCGGTGCCCCGGCGGACCACCGCCTGCAGCAGCAGCTGCATCTGCCGCGCCGTCGCCGTGCGCACCACCCGCTGGCCCGGCCGCAGGCTCCGTGGGCCCGTGGGGGAGGGCACCCCTGCCGTTCCGCCGCTCCCTGGCCTGACGGGGGCCGTGGTGGCGTCGGTGAGCTGGCGGATCGTGCTCGGTGCATGCCAGATGCCATCGTTGGCCACGGCGGCATAGGCGGCGGTGAGGTCCAGCAGGCGCACCTCCGCCTGACCCAGCACCAGCCCCGGCACCGGCTCCAGCGGCGATTGCAGCCCCAGGGCCCGCGCCATCTGCACCACCGCATCCAGGCCGAATAGGCGGGCCAGTCGCAGGGCTGCGGTGTTGCTGGAGCTGGCAAAGGCGGCCGTGAGGCTGAGCTCTCCGCGGCAGTCACCGCCGAACCGTTGACCCCCCCAGGCCATCGGACCGCAGGGCACCGGATCGTCGGGTTTCATGCCCTTCTCCAGGGCCACCAGGTAGGGGAACAGCTTGAAGGTGCTACCGGGCTGGCGTAGGGCCATGCTGGCCCGGTTGTACTGACTGAGGCTGTAGTCACGCCCGCCACTGATGGCCAGGATGCCGCCGTTGCGGGAATCGAGCACCACCACGGCCCCCTGGCTGATGGCGGGAGCCTGGCGTTGCAGGAGCAGCCGTAGTCGCCGCTCCACCACCTCCTGCAGCAGGGGATCGAAATAGGTGCTGACCAGGAAGTTGCCCTCAGCGGCCACGTCACGGCCCAGCAGGGTTTCGAGGTCACGGCGCACCTGGTCGCCGTAGAACGGCGCCGGTCGCTGCAGCGGCGTCGCGCCGGCCGCACCGCAGGCCCCCGGCGCCAGTTGCAGGGGCTGACGCCGGGCCCGCCGCACCGCCTCCGGCCACATCCGACCGCTGTCCACCAGCTTGCGCAGCACCTGGTTGCGCGCGTACAGGGCCCCTTCGGGATTGGCGCAGGGATCGAAGCCGTTGGGGGAGGGTAGTAGGCCCACCAGCAGGGCCGCTTCCTCGAGATTGAGGGCCTTGGCCGGCTTGGCGAAGAAGTGACGGGCGGCCGCTTCGAACCCCCAGCCCACCCCCAGGTAGACCCGGTTGAGATAGGCCAGCAGCAGGTCGCGCTTGCTGAACTGGGCCTCCAGTTGCAGCGCCACCAGCAGTTCGCGCCCCTTGCGGGCCAGGGTGTCCCCTTGACCCACCTGCTCCGGGTAAAGGCTGCGCGCCAGCTGCTGGGTCAGGGTGCTGCCCCCCTCGAGTACCCGCCCCCCCAGCAGATTGCTCAGCACAGCCCGTGCGGTGCCGATCGGGTCCACCCCGGGGTGGCGCCAGAAGCGGCTGTCCTCACTGGCCAGCAACGTGTCGATCAGAACGCTGGGGTAGGCCTCCAGGCGGGTCTGATCCAGCTGTTGGTTGGAATCCGCGGAGGGCATCCGCCGGTTCAGCGTGTCGTAGAGCAACAGCGGTCCCCGTTGGCCGCTGAGCTCGCCGCCGACGGGAACCTGCAGGCGCCCCAGGGCCAGCACCACCAGCCCCGATCCCGCAACGGCCGCCAACAAGCCGCTGCCCAGGCGGCTCCATTGACGCCAGCGGGCCGAGGCCGCCGAGCGGAACTGGAGCGATGGCTGCGTCGTGGGGTCACCGGGGCCGAGCTGCAGGTGATCGCCATCGGCGAGAACGAGCTGCTGCACCCGCCGGCCGCGCCACCAGAGGCCGTTGGTGGACTGTTGATCCGTGATCAGCCACTGGCCGCCGCAGTGCTGCAGCAGGGCGTGGTCTTTGCTCACCCCGGGCGCGGGGATGCAGATCTCCGCGTCGGGATCACGGCCGATGCGGTACGTGCCTGGATGCAGCACCAGCCGTTGCGGCTGCCCATCGGGGCCGCGCCAGTGCAGCTCAGCGGCTCGGACGCCCATGGCCACGCCACAGATCGATGGCCAGGCAGAGCACCGCGAGGTTGATGGCCACATCCGCCAGGTTGAACACCGGAAACGACACCGGCACAAACTCCAGCAGATCCACCACCTGGCCGAGACGCCAGCGGTCGATGCCATTCCCGATGGCTCCCCCCAGCAACAACCCCAGCCCCAGGGCCTGCCAGGGCCGCAGGGGGCCGCTGGTCTGAATCCACAGCACCAGTCCCGCCGCCACGGCGGCGCTCACCAGCCCCAGCAACAGGGCATTGCCCGTGAGCAGGCTGAAGGCGGCTCCGGTGTTGAACACCAGCCGCAGCTGCAGCAGCCCAGGCAGCAGCGGCGTCACCACGCCGGGCTGCAGGTTGGCGGCACCCCAGGCCTTGCTCAGCTGATCGAGCACCACCACGGCGAGCGCCGTCCGGTAGACGGGCGCGATCACGCCTCCACCAGCAGCAGACGCCGCAGCGGCAGGGCCAACACCGCCACCGCGCAGCACAGCAGCAGTTGCGGCAGCAAGGGGCCGATGCTGTAACTGATCAGCAGCTGCGGCAGCGCACCGTTCCAGCGCTGCACCAGGCCCCCGAGCAACAGATTGGCCAGGCCGCATCCCTGCAGGACGAGCAACCCCACCACGGCTGCCGCCGCCAGGCTGAGCAGGTTGTCCATGCCCGGTTGCCGACCCAGGCGCCCGGTGAGCCAAGCGGCGGGCAAAAATCCCGCGATGTAGCCAAAGCCTGGATCAAGCAGGTAACTCAAGCCGCCGCCGGCCTGGAACACGGGTAGCTGGAAAAGCCCCAGGCTGATGTAGGCCACCCCCGCCAGCATCGCCGGGCGGGGTCCACATACCAGGGCCGTGAGCAGCAGGGCCGGCACCTGCAGGCTGATCGGGAGGGGAATCACCGCCAGGCCCGTGCTGCCCACCCCGGGCAGGGCCGCCTGGATCAAGCCACCGCAAAGGATCAGCAGCAATCCGGCGAGGGCACCGCTCCAGTTGGCAATGGCGCGCACGGCAGGACCAGCAATGGGCCCCATCCTGCAGGAGAGTGGCAGCATCGCAACCCGGCTGAGCCCAACCGCCATGACCGACGCGCCTGACTCCGCTGCGCTGCTGGTGGGTGCCCGTGTGCGGCTGCTGCAGGCGCCGCCCTACCTGAAAACCGCTGACCCCATGCCGATGCTGCGGCCGCCCGACCTGGTGGACGCCGGCGAGGAGGGTGCCGTGGTGGGGCTGCGGGCCGGTGAGCAGGTGGCGGTTCGCTTCCGCCGCGGAGTTTTCCTGCTGGAGCGCCGCCAGTTGGAGCTACTGGAGCCGGGCTAGGCCCTACGGATTGTTCAGGGCATGGCACCCCCATTGCCGCTCAGCCGCCCGCAGGGCTGAGCTGGGTCCGCACAGGCTCAGGCAGGGTCTAGCCAGCAGCGTGCGGGCGGCGCGATGCAGGTCTTCGGGGCTGAGGGCTGCCGCCGCCTCGAGGCTGCGGTCTGCGAAATCCATCGGCAGGCCGTGGCCCAGCACCAGGGCCTGGCGGTCCGCCAGTTGGCTGCTGGTCTGGCGGCCGAGGGCCTCCTGGCCGCGGAACTTGGCCAGGGCCAGCTCCAGTTCCGCCGGGCTGATCGGCTGCTGGAGCAGCCGCTGCCATTCGTTGAGCAGTTCGCGCGTGGCATCTGCCGCCCGATCGGCGGACGTGGACAGGTGCATCACGAACGGGGCATCCCCCACACGGGCCGGGTGATGCACGCCCACGTCGTAGGCCAGGCCGTGCTCCTCCCGCAGCGCCACGAACAGGCGACTGGACATGCCGATCCCCAAATGGCAATGCAGCAGCCGCAGGGCCAGGGCTTGATCGGCCCCCAGCGGGGTGGTGGTGGTGCCCAGCATCAGCACCAGCTGTTCCGTTTCATCGGGGCTGGTGGCGAGGCTGCAGGATCCGCTCCCGCGCGGTCCCGCCAGCCGTTGGGGTGGCGGAGACGTCCAGCTCCGATCCCCCAGGCCGGCCAGCAGCAGCTCCGATACGCCGGTCGGGATCTGCCCCGCCAGCACCAGCACCGCTCCCCGCTGCCCCAACTGCTCGGCTTGCAGCAGCAGGGCCTCACGCTCCAGCCGTCGCAGCTCCGCCTCGACCCCCAAGGGGTCGTGTCCGTAGGGGCCCTGGCCGTAGAGCTGCTCCCGCAGCTGGTCGTGGGCCACCTGGAATGGATCCTCCCGCTGGCGCTGCAGGGTCTGCAGGTTCAGCTGGCGCTCCAGGGCGATCTGGTCGTCCACCAGCCAGGGGCTGCGCACCATCTGCAGCAGCAGCGGCAACAGCACCGGTGCGTCATCGCTGGCGCACTTGAGGCTGATCAGCGTCGCGTCCTCCGCCGCTTCACAGCGCAGGCCCGCTCCGCAGCCCTCCACTAGATCCGCCAGGGCATCGCCGCTGTAGGGGCCGCAACCGCGGCTGAGCAGCCCGGCCAGCAGCTGGGCTGCTCCGCGTTGATCGCCGGGGTCGCCGGCGCTACCGCCGCGCATCCACAACTTGGCCGAGAGGATCGGTGCGCCGGGGCGGTGCAACAGCCATAGGGGGCAGTCCAGATCCCACGCCCCCCGTTCCACCTGGGCCGCCGGCAAGAGGGTGGCCGTCATGGCACCGGCACCGCCTGAAGACAGAAGGCCCGCTCCGGGGCCAGCAGCGGCACCAGGTCCCGCTGCAGGGCCGTGGCATCCCATTGCTCCAACCAATCCAGAGGGGCCTGCAGGTTGTGGGTGCGCTGCCAGAGCTGGCTGTTGCCCACCATGGCCGCCACCGATCCGGCCACCTCGAGGCTGAAGCGATAGCCGTTGCCCACCAGCCGGCGTGCTCGGTCCAGTTCCGCGGAGCTCGGGGGCTGCTCCTGCATCTCCAGCAGCACCTGTCGCACCTCCTGTTCCACCGCGTTCAGCTGCTCGACCTCGCACACCGCCTCCAGCAGCACCAGACAGCCGCACTCGAGCACGTTGAGGTCGAGATCGATGCTTTCCACCAGGCGCAGCTGCTCCCGCAGCCGTTCCACCAGGCGGCTGCGGCGTCCCTCCGCCAGCAGGGTGGTGAGCAGGTCTCCCCCCAGCACGCTGCGCTGATCCGCGGCCCCTGGCAGCTGCCAGGCCATCAGCAGCCGGGCCGCCTCCAGGCGGGGTAACTCCAGCCGCGCGTGCCCGGGTGTGAGGGCCAGTTGTGCGGGGTTCTGCTCCGGCTCCGTCCCCGGTCGCAGCTGCCCCAGGCTGGAGTGCTCCAGCCGCTCCCGCAGACCCGTGGGGATCGCCGCCAGGGGGCCGGCCATGGCCAGGCAGCAGCGCTCCGGTCGGTAGTGGCGTTGATGGAACCGGGCCATGGCGTCGGGCTCATGCCCCTCCAGGGCGGCCCGTTGCCCCAGGATTGGTTGGCCGTAGGCATGGGAACCGCAGGCCTGGCGCAGCAGTTCCTGGAAGGCCACCTCCTCCGGTTGGTCCTCGCTCTGGGCGAGCTCCTCCAGCACCACCTGCCGCTCCAGATCGAAATCCTGGGGATCCAGGCGGGGTTGCAGCACCAGATCCAGCAGCAGGTCCAGCGCCGCCTCGCTCGCCTCCGGTGGCATCAGCACGTGGTAGTGGACATCGTCGAAGCCGGTGGCGGCGTTGCTGTTGCCCCCAAGGGCCTCCACCCGGTAATCGAACTCACCGGCTGCCAGCTGTTGGCTGCCCTTGAACACCATGTGCTCGAGGAAGTGGGCGATGCCCGATTCCTCCAGGGTTTCGCGCGCACTGCCGGCGCGGCACCAGAAATCGATGCAGACCACGGGCGCCTGCGGCAGATCGATCTGCACCAAGGTGGCCCCGTTGCTCAGTTGCTCCTGCTGCGGCTCCGGTAGGGCTTGATCGGCGGCACTCGGCAACGACGGCAAGGTCTGGTGGCAGGGGTGAGCTCCTTCCATTCTGCTGGCAGGATCAGCAGCGTGTCGTTGCGGCATTTCCCCAATGAGTTCTGCCGCCCTTGGCATTCATCCCCTAATGGATGCCCTGGCCGATCGCATCCGCCTCTGCTGGCAGGACCTGCCGGACCTTCAGCCCCTGGAGGTGGATCCGCAGCTGGAGGCCATCAGCGGCAGCCTCGACGGTGAGGACCTGTTCATCCGCAACGAACTGCGCCGCAGCCGTGGGCTGCGCAAGCTGCACCTGGAAACGGCGCGGCTGGGGGCAGGGCTACAGATCCTCCACTGCGTCTTTTTCCCCGACCCCCAGTACGACCTACCGGTGTTCGGGGCCGACATCGTGGCGGGCCGCGGGGTGGTGTCCGCCGCCATCGTCGACCTCTCCCCGGTGGGGGCCGCCCTGCCTGCGGGCGTGACCGCAGCACTGGAGGCCTTGCCGCCGCGACGCTTCAGCCAGGAGCGGGACCTCCCCGACTGGGGCACCATCTTTTCCCCCCATGTGCGCTTTGTGCGCCCCAGTGACAGCGCCGAAGAGAACCAGTTCGTGGCCCTGGTGGGGGATTTTCTCAGCGTGATCGCCGAGGCCAGCCGCACGGTGGTGGCGCAGCCCATCGACCACCCCGATACGGTGAGCCGTCATCAGGGTCAGCTCTCCTATTGCCGGCAGCAGAAACGCAACGACAAGACCCGCCGGGTGTTGGAGAAGGCCTTCAATCCAGCATGGGCCGACCAATACATCGAACAGCTCCTGTTCGACGATCCGCTGCCGCTGCGCTGATGGGCCGCCTCCCAGGCCGCCCCTGGCTGCTGGCCGGCGGCGGAGCGCTGTTGCTGCTGGTGGCGGTGCTGGCCCTGCGTCCTCGCCTCAAGCCCCCGGCAGCTCCGGTGGCTCCGGCCCCCGTGCTGCAACCGGAGGCGGTGTCCGCCTTGGGCTACCTCGAGCCCGCCGGAGAGGTGGTGCAGATGGCCGCCCCCGTGAGCGGCATCGCCGGCACGCCGCGGCTGAGCCTGCTGCTGGTGCAGGAGGGGCAGCGGGTGCGTCGCGGTCAGCTGCTGGCCAGCTTCGACAATCGCCCGCGCCTGAAGGCGGATCTGGCCGCTGTTAATGCCCGTCTTCAGGCGCTTCAAGCCCAGATTCGCTTGCAGCGCCGTGAGGTGGAGCGTTACTCCAACGCCGCCTCCACCGGTGCCGCTCCGCTGGTGCTGCTGGATGAGAAGCGCGACGAACTGGTGAAGCTGGAGGGCCAGTGGCGTGAAGCCCTGGCCCAGCGCCAGGGGCTTCAGGTGGATTTGGCCAACAGTGAACTGCGGGCTCCCTTGGATGCCACCGTGCTGAAGATCCACGCCCAGGTGGGGGAGCGGCCCGGTAATGAGGGGGTGATGGAGCTGGGGGCCAGCGACCGCATGGAAGCGGTGGCGGAGGTCTACGAGAGCGACATCAACCGGGTGAAGGTTGGCCAGAGCGTGAGCTTGACCAGCGAGAACGGTGGGTTCAATGGCACCCTGCAGGCGCGGGTGCTGCGCATCTCCCCACAGGTGAGCCGGCGCCAGGTGCTCTCCACCGATCCCACCGGCGATGCGGATGCCCGGGTGGTGGAGGTGCGCCTGGCCCTGGATCCGGCCGCCGCTGCCCGGGTGCGCAACCTCTCGGGCCTCAAGCTCATCGCCCGCTTTAATCCGTGAACCCTGGGGCCTGGTTGGCGGCCCGCTGGCGGGCCCGCCGCATTCCGTTGGCGTGGTTGTTGCTCACCCGCCAACCGGTGCGCCTGGCGGTGGCCCTGGCAGGCATCAGCTTCGCCGGAATCCTGATGTTCATGCAGCTCGGGTTCCGCGATGGCCTGTTCGACGCCAGCGTCACCATCCACCGGCTCTTTGATGCCGATCTGGTGCTGATCAGTCCCCGCTCCACCAGTTCCGTGAGCATGGCGGGCTTCCCGCGCCGCCGCCTGGTGCAGGTGATGGCGGCGCCGGAGGTGGAGGGCATCACGCCGGTGCACTGGAATCTGTTGCTCTGGCGCAACCCCCAGACCCGCGCCACCCGTTCGATCCTGGCCCTGGGGTTTGAACCGGGGGATCCCCTATTCATCGACCCCACCCTGGCCCCCAAGGCCCGGTTGCTGAGCCAGAAGGGCCGCGTGCTGTTCGATCAGCAGTCGCGCCCGGAGTTCGGCCCCGTGGCGGACTGGTTCAAGCAGGGACGCACGGTGGAGAGCGAGATCGCCGGCAAGCGCGTACGGGTGGCGGGTCTGGTGGGGTTGGGCACCTCCTTCGGCGCCGATGGCAATCTGCTCACCAGCAGCGAAACCTTCCTGGAGCTGTTGCCCAACACGCCGCCGGGCAGCATCGAGGTGGGGTTGGTGCGGCTGCGCCGTGGAACGGATGCCCAAGCCGTGGCCCAGCGCCTTCAGGCTCAGCTGCCCAGCGATGTCACGGTGCTCACCAAGGAGGGCTTCATCGCCTTCGAGCAGAACTACTGGCGCACCAGCACCTCCATTGGCTTCATCTTCAGCCTTGGGGCCGCCATGGGCTTCGTGGTGGGCTGCGTGATCGTGTATCAGGTGCTCTACAGCGATGTGAGTGACCACCTGCCCGAGTACGCCACCCTGATGGCCATGGGCTACCGGCTCACCAGCCTGCTGGGGGTGGTGGCGCGGGAGGGCTTGCTGCTGGCGGCCTTCGGCTACCTGCCCGCCTACGCCGCCGGCCAGGGGCTCTACTGGCTGGTGCGCAGTGCCACCCAGTTGCCGGTGGCGATGAACACCACCCGAGCCCTCACCGTGCTCACGATGATCCTGGTGATGTGCATGGCCTCCGCAGGCCTGGCCATGCGCCGTCTGGCCGATGCCGATCCCGCTGAAATCTTCTGAGATGCCGATGCCTTCCGCGCCGTCATCCCAGGCCATTGCCCTGCAGGGGTTGAACCACTGGTATGGCAAGGGCGACACCCGCCGTCAGGTGCTGCAGGGCATCGATCTGGCGGTGGCCCCCGGCGAGGTGGTGCTGCTCACCGGCCCCTCGGGTTGCGGCAAAACCACCCTGCTCACCCTGGTGGGGGCCCTGCGTCAGGTGCAGGAAGGATCTGTGCAGGTGCTCGGCCGTGAGTTGGCCGGTTCCAACCAGCGCCAGCGCCAACAACTGCGCCGCTCCATCGGCATGATTTTCCAGGGACACAACCTGCTGCGCTGCCTCACCGCTGAGCAGAACGTGCAGATGGGCTCCGACCTGCTGCCAGCCCTGAGCTATCGCGCCCGCCGCGATCAGGCCCGTGACTGGCTGCGGGCGGTGGGCCTGGGGGATGAGCTGCACAAACTCCCCCATGACCTCTCCGGTGGCCAGAAGCAGCGGGTCGCCATCGCCCGCGCCTTGGCGGCCCGCCCCCGGCTGCTGTTGGCGGATGAACCCACCGCCGCCCTCGATTCACGCACCGGCCGTGAGGTGGTGGAGCTGCTGCAGCGGTTGGCGCAGGAGCAGGGCTGCGCCGTGCTGATGGTGACCCATGACCCCCGCATCCTCGACATCGCCGATCGCCTGCTGCGCATGGAGGACGGTCGCCTCAAGACTCTCCCGTCCGCGGTTCAGTAGGGTGGATGCCATCTCCCCCAAGGACCCGCCGTTTCGATGGCCAAACGCCGCAACCTCAAGACGGAAAAGCAAGAGCGCAATCGCGCCTATGCCCGCAAGTTCAAGAAGCGCAAGCTGCGCAACGATGGCCGCGGTGAAGGGGCCGGCAACGGCGTGACCGGCACCGCCAACAACGGTGGCGCCGCCGACTGATTCACACCAATTGCGGTCTGACAGACCATGCCGTGAGGGGGATCCTGTGGGGTCCCCCTTTTTTGCTCCTGGCCCCCAGCTCGCCACCGGATCACCTGCATGTTCCTGAGCGTCGTCATCCCCACCTACAACCGCCTGCCGATCCTGCAGAAATGTCTGCAGGCGTTGGA
>JBEIQU010000226.1:0-3428 GCA_040376355.1 Prochloraceae cyanobacterium
ACAGCGCCGCCATCGAGCTGCAACCGCTGCCCGGGCGCCAGCATCTCCCCCAGGTGGCCCAGCAGACCAAAACCGGTGATGTCGGTGCAGGCCCGGCAACCGTGTTGCGCCAACACCGCCACCAAGGGGGCCTGGCTGGTCTGCATTGTCTCCAGGGCAGCGTCAATCCAGCGGGGATCGGCAACACCGGCCTGAGCCGCGGCAAACAGCACTCCGCTGCCAATCGGGCGTGTGAGCAGCAGCACGGCTCCCTCCGGTAGCGGACCCTTACCCCAATGGCGACCGGCCGGTGCCATGCCATTGACGCTGAGGCTCAACGCCAGGCCAGCCCCATCGCGCCCCTCCAGGCTGTGCCCCCCCAACAGGGAGGCCCCGAGGGGATCCAGCACGGAGCGCACCCCCGCCAGGCTCTGCAGCAGCCACTCCTCCTGGATTGAGGCCGCCGCCTCCGGCACCGTGACCATCGCCTGCAGACTGTGCAAGGCGGCACCACTGGCCCAGAGGTCGCTGCAGGCATGCAGGGTGGTGAGCCGCCCGTTCAACCAGGGATCCGCCACCAGGGCAGGGAACCCATCCACGCTCTGCAGCAGCACGGTGCCGTCCGTGCGGGTCAACACGGCGGCGGCATCCTGCGCCGACGGCGCCATGGCCCCTGGCCCCTGCAGGCGCTGCAGGGCAGCCGCCAGGGGCTGGGCCGAAAGCTTGGCGGCGCAACCGCGGCAGGCCATGGGCTCGGCCATCGCGAGAGCGTCAGCCGCGGTGATGGCTGCGAAACCCGCCATGAAACGCCGATCGATGTGGTGCTTCCAGCGCCAGATCCAGCGGCTGGGGCCCAGGCTGAAACAGCCATAGAACGCCAGGGCCCGCGGCCGAGCATCGGCGCCGCTGCCCCCGTCCCCCAGCAGCTGCAACGCCATGGCCTGGGGGCGCCAGCGCCGCAGGGGGCGCCCCTCCAGGCTGCGCCGCAGGTTCTCCACCAGCACCGGCGCGGCCCGCACCGCCCACACCCCCGAGGGGGGACGGGGATCGCCGGCGATTACGGCGCAATCGCCGCAGGCGAACAGCTGGGGATGGCCCTGCACCTGCAGGGTTGGCTCACACCGCAACCGGCCACTGGCCGCCTCCACCGGCAGGCCGCTGGCCGCCAGCCAGGGTGGGGCAGCACTGCCGGTGCAGGCCAGCTCGGCGGGGGCCCCGGCCGCGACCTCCCGCTCCAAGGCAATGCCCCGCTGGGCCAGCAGCCGTTCCACCCGGCGGTGGGCCGAGGCCGATCCCAGGTGCAGCCCCTGGCCCCGCAGCAGCAACCGGGGCCGCAGGCCCCGGGCCCGCAGCGCCAGGGCCAGTTCCACCGCGGCGGCACCACCACCGCGAATCGCCAGGTCTGGCTCGGTCTCTGGGGTGGCGAGGCGCTGCCGCAGCCAGGCCAGAAACGGCTCCAGGGGCTTCACCCTCTGCGGCGCCGGGCCTGCCGCCTCCGCCCAGCGGGTCTGGGCCCCCACATCCAGGCTCAGCCGATCGAAACGCAGCGGTGGGCGCCCCCGCAACTGCAGCAGCGCCAACTCCGGATCCACACCGGTGATCTCGGCCTGCACGAAGGTGACGCCGGCGCGGCGACACAGCTCCCGCAGATCAATGGCACAGGCCGGGGCGTCGTAAAGCCCCGCCACCAGGCCCGGCACCATGCCGGAATACAGCGCCGTGCTGGTGCGGTTCACCAGCACCACCGCCGTGCGGGCTGGCCGCGACCGCGGCCGCATGATCCAGCGCTTCAGCAGCAGAGCATGGCTGTGGCCACCACCGGCCAACACCAGCAACTGCTGATCCGGCAGCTGGAGAGCGCGAGGCGATGACGGGCCGGAGCCGGGCCTCAATCGACGTTCAGCTGGCCGTCGTCGTCCCAGCTCAGCAGGGAGGCCAGGCCGTCACGGCCGTGGGTGGAGCCCACCCGGGCCACACGGCTGGGTCCATTCACCAGGGGGATCAGTCGGCCCAGCTGCTCGGTGATCCGCTCGGAGGCGGAGGCATCCCCGGGGTGGCTACCGGGTGCGTGGCCCTGGGGGGCGGGGAGGGGGTCAACCATGGCCATGGGGGGTGGCTTGGGCGTGGGGCCCCGTGCGCATCGATGCAGTGTAGGAAGCGCCCGATCAGGGCACCAACGGCTCCGGAGGGCGCGTCTCGATGCGCAGGGCCCAGGTGCAGGCCGCCCCCAGCACGGAGGTGAACGCCAGCAGCGGCAACAGCGGCCCAGGCCCCCAACGGCTCAACAGCCAGGGGATCGCCAGGGCCGCCGCGATCGCCCCCGCCTTGCCCACCGCCGCCGCCAGGCCGGCGCCGCGCCCCCGCAAGGCCGTGGGGAACAGCTCCCCCGCCAGTAGGTAGGTCTGGGCGTTGGGGCCCAGGTTGGTCATGAACTGCACCAGCAGCAGCCCAGCGATCAACCAGGGCAGCTGCCCATCGCCGCCGGCGAGCTGGCCCCGGGCCGCCAGCAACAAGCCCACGGCACAGCCCAGAAATCCCAGGATCTGCAGCGGGATCCGCCCCCAGCGGTCCACCAGGGCGATCGCCGCCGCCATCCCGATCAGGAAGGCCAGCTCCACCCAGGCCGCCAGGGCCGACGCCCCCTGCAACAGCTGCGGCAGATAGATGCCGACCCCATAGGTGGTGAGGTCCTGCAGGAACCAGGGCAGGGCCGCCAGGGCCAGGGCCCGCCGCAGCGGCGGAGCAAACAGGGGCCCCAGGCCGCCCGGTTGCGGCTCCCCCTGGCGGCTCTCCAACCAGGGGCCGCTCTCCGGCAGGCGCCAGCGGGCCACCGCCAGCAGGGTCACCGGCACCAGCGGCAGCAGATAGAGCAAGCGCCAGCTGAGGGGATCGGGCCGCGGCGCCAGCACCCAGGCCGCCGCGGCCATGCCCAGCACCGCGCCGAGCGCCTGACAGCCAAACGCAGCCAGCACCAGGCGGCCCCGCTGGGCGGCGGGCGCGCTCTCGGAAATCACCAGATGGGCCAGGGGGTAATCGGCCCCCAGGGCGATCCCCACCACCAGCAACGACACCAACAGCAGCGGTGCCGTGGGGCTCAGGGCCGCCCCCAGCAACCCGAGCGCCAGCAGCAGCAACACAACACTGAACAACCAGCGGCGGCCGATGCGGTCCGCCAACCAGCCCAACCCCAGCGCCCCCACCAGGATCCCCAGCAGCGACGAGGAGGCAAAGGCGCCTTGGGCCAGGGGCGTCAGCCCGAAGCGTTCGGTGAGCGACGGCAACGCCATGCCGCCGATGAACACGATCACCCCTTCAAACAGCTTGCCCGCCGCCGCCAGGCCCCAGCCCAGCCACTGCAGGCGGCTCAGCGGTTGCCGTAGGGCCATGGGTAGGGCCCGGCCTGGCGCTCGAAGCTGACGAACTCCAACCGCACCGCCGGCTGGCCGTTG
>JBEIQU010000100.1:0-6109 GCA_040376355.1 Prochloraceae cyanobacterium
CCAAAAAAAAAGACCTTACTCAACAAATCTACACAGCGCCTACAGCAACTCTCTCCGCAGCAGATCCACCGCAGAAATTGCATGCACGATGTGCATGAAGACGTTGAAAGGTTTTTCTACCACTGCATTCTGCGCGTTTCTGAGACTGCTGGCTTGGGCCGCTTCCTAGGGCAAGCCCCCCCGAAAACCGCTCAGAGGGCTACAAGAAAAGGTGTTGTTTTATACTTTCTTCGGATTCTTGCTCTCAAGATGACTGACGCGTATCTCAGCCCCGGCCATGGCGCTCGCGGCTCACATGTTGAGCCTGTCTTCACCCGCAAGCCTCAACGCATCACGATCACGGTGTCTTGGTCTGTGTATAAGGCACTGCTCAACGCCAGTGATCAGCAAGGTCGCTCTCTCTCCAACCTGGCAGCTTTCTGGCTGGAGCGGCAGGCGGATCATCCCGGTCCGATGCCCTGATGCGCGTCAGCGCCACCCGTTGGTGGTTTCGGGCGTTGGTTGGAATGGGTTGGCCAGGTCCGCGGGCCGCAGCAGCCCCTGCTCCAGGGCCCAGGCCAGCAGGCTGCGCTGATTGCACACATCCGCCTTGCGGTAGAGGTGGCTGATCTGGCGGCGCACGCTGTCGCAGCGCACCTGCCGTAGGGCGGCGATCTCGCGGCTGCTGCGGCCGCGCGCCAGGGCCAGCAACAGTGCCTGTTCCGTGGGGGTAAGGAGCGGGTGAAGGCAGTCGCCGCTGCGGGCCCGGGCCCTCTGGCGCAGACGCCGATCAAAGCTGGGATCGAGGCTGCTGCCGCCGGCCACCAGGGCCAGGATCATGCGCAGCCCCAGGCCGCTGCCGCCGTTCTCCAGGCTCAGCAGCGCATCGGCCCCCTGCTGCCAGAGCTGCTGCAGCCGTTCGTCCGCAATGGCCAGGGGCAACACGATCAGAAAGCGCACCAGCCCCTGGCCGGGCCGGGCCCGCACCTGGTCCATCAACAGGTCGGCGCCACCGTCGGGCAGGTTGTCGTCGCTGATCACCAGCAATGGCTCGTTGGCCTCGGGGAGCTGGGCCAACAGCTCCGCGATCGAGCGGCTCTTCAGCGTCTGCTCTAGCAGCAGCTTTGTGATCACCGTCACCTGGGCGTTGCCGCTGCAGACGGCGATCCGCCAGCCTTCGCAGGCCGCGAGCACCTGCCGGTGCAGGGGTTGGTGATGGCCGTAGATCGCTGCCGGCTCCATGGTGCTCAGCTGTGGCTCTGCTCCGCCGCCAGGATGGTTTCGAGCACCGCACCGCTGTAGCCGGAGACGATGCGGTAGTCGTTGCCATTGCAGATCGACTTAGCCCGGGCGGTTTTGTGCGCCTGCCAACTGGCGTGTCGCACGATCTCGTCCACCCAGGTGTCGCTGGCCCGGTCGTAGCGCTGAATGATGATCATTGACCTGGTCCCTAATGGGCGCATCGTCACGGGTTTGTTGGTGAGGGCCAATAAACAGCAGATCGGGTTCGGGATCAGCGCCCCCTTCCGGTTTCTGAAGCTCTGTTGCGAGGAGCAGACAGCACCGCTCCAGCTCAGCAGGCTGAATTCCCGGATGGAGTGGCCATGCCGATTGGATGGGGCTCGCACCGATCACCCCAGCGCCCAGCCCAGCGGCTCTATCGCCTGATCGATGGCTGCTGCGAGCCCCATCGCCAGCTCGATGTGCTCTACGCCAGCCTCGAGGAGGCCATCGCCGATGCGGTGGCCTGGCTTGAGCAGGGCGGCGTTGAGGGCTGCTTTGAGGGGTACCTCGAGGGCTGCCTGGATTCGTTGCTGGCCCTGATCGGCGTGGAGGTGTGCGCCGCCAACGGCGACTGGCGCACCTGCCGGCTGCCAGCGCCGCTGCTCACTCCCCTGCTGTGCCCCCTGGAGCTGGCGCCGGCCCTGGGCTGAGCTGTTCAGCTCAGCTCCAGCCACCAACCGCTGCCCGGACCCTCCACCATCCAGCGTCGCCCCCAGTGGCGCTCCGAGTAGGCCTGGGCCCGGCCGCTGCCGATGGCGGTGCTCACGTAGCCGCCGTGCAGCAGGTCGGCCTCGCCGTTGGGGTCGTGGTGGAGCAGCGCCTGGCGCTGGGGGTCAACGCCGATGACCAGGCTCCAATGGCCGCCCCCCTGCGGGGCCTCCACGGCGCCGCGGTGCAACCAGCCCACGGGGATGGGGATGCCCCGTTGCAGTTGCGCGATCAGGTGCTCGATGCGGCCATCGCAGCGGAAGCGTGCCGTGATCCCGAGCTCCGCCAGGGCAGCCACCTGCGCGCTGGCGTTGGTGCTGTCGCCGTGGCGCCACACCCGTTGCAGGTAGCGGTCATCCGCTTGCCCCGCGCCGGGTAGGCAGCCGGGCCGCAGGTGGGCGGCCGCCATGGCACAGGTGGAGGAAAAACACATGCGCGGCCCCTGGGCCGTGGTGCTGTCGTTTTGGCTGAAATAGGGCACCACTAGGGCCAGGGCCGGGCTGGTGGTGGTGAGGGTTGGGGCTGGGCTCGGCATCGCTGCAGGGCAAGGAACCCTGAAGGGTTCCGGCCGCTGTGGGGCCCCGGAACCCTTCAGGGTTGTTGCGGCCCAGGCCCATGGATTCCAAACGACTGGTGGTGTGGATCTCGGCGGGGATCCTGGTGTTTCAGGGTGGAGCCCTGGCGGTGGATCTGTTCAACTGCATGACCGTGACCTGGCTGGTGGTGCAGCGCCGCGGCCCGCTGGATCCGGAGCAGTCGTTCTGCGTGCGGCCCCAGGGGCGCATTGATGCGGCGGTGGCCCAGGGGCTCAGCGTGCTGGCGGGATTGGCCCTGGGCAGTTCGGCGGTGGGGCAGGGCCGCGATCGCCTCTGAGGGGTGCCCGCTGCGCAGGCCCCGTGTCCGCTGCTTAGGGTTCTGGGGTGGCATGCCCCCTGAGGCGTTCGGTTGAGCTACTGCCTCACGTGTGTGCACTTCAAACACCCCATGGGCCCGCAGGGGCACTGTGAGGTGTGGCAAAAGGCGATGACGGCCGCCGAAGCCTCGATTCACCGTTGTGACCTGTGGCAGGGCCGGGGGCCGGCGGCCAAGCCAACGCAGCCCTGGCGCCCCCGCCCGGTGGACCCGAAGCCCTCGGTTTGAGGAGGGAATCCCTACTGCGGCCTGCGCGTCAGCGCCGCCGCCGCCGCCTTCAATCAAGACAAGGCCCACGGCACCCCTGATCGCCTCCCCACCGCTGGTTTTGGTGCATGGACTGCTGGACACCCCAGCGGTGTTCAACCGCCTGCGCCGGCAGTTGGGGGAGCGGGCCCCCGATCTGCTGCTGCCCGCCCTGCCGTTGCGGCTGGGCCTCACCTCCGTGGCGGCGGCGGCGGATCAACTGGGCCGCCAGATCGAGGCGGCCTATCCCGGATCCACCCCCCTGGATCTGCTGGGCTTTTCCATCGGCGGGGTGATCGCCCGCACCTGGATTCAGCGCCTGGGGGGCCACCGGCGCACGCGGCGCTTCGTGAGCCTCGGCAGCCCCCAGCAGGGCACCTTCACGGCGCAGCCCTGGTCGAGCCGGCTGTTCCGCGGCCTGGCCGATGTGAAACGGGGCAGCGCCCTGCTCACCGAGCTGAACAGCAACCTCGACACCCTCGCCGGCCTGGAGTGTCACAGCTTCTATTCCGCCCTGGATCTGGCGGTGCTGCCCGGCTGGCGCGCGGTGCTGCCCGTGGGCGGCCGCACGCCGCTGCCGGTGGCCACCCATCCCCAGTTGCTGCGCGATGCGGCGGCCCTGGGGCCGATTGCGCGCGAGCTGCTGCGGTGATGGGCGATCCCAGCGGGCGTTGGGTTTGCTGCCCATAGGGTTTGCCCCCGGTGGCCAAGGGCTCCCATGGGTTGGGTCGGTGTCTCCGTGCTGGTGCGATGGCTGCTGGGTTGGCTCCTGGCCCTGCACCTCACACCGCTGCCCCAGGGGGCCTTGCGCCGCCGGCCGCGGCTGTCAGTGCTGATTCCGGCCCGCAATGAAGCGGCCACGCTGCCCCACCTGCTGGCGGCGCTGGCGGGCCAAACCCTGCAGCCCCTGGAGGTGATCGTGATCGACGACCACTCCAGCGATGCCACCGCCGCCATCGCTAAGGCGACGGCAGCCACCCTGCCGCTGCGGGTGCTGCAGCCACCCCCGCTGGCGCCGGGCTGGTGCGGCAAAACCTGGGCCCTGCACCACGGCGTTAAAGCCAGCCGTGGGGAGGTGTTGGTGTTTCTCGATGCCGACACCGAACCGCAGCCGGCGTTGCTGCACAACCTGGTGGCGGCCCTGGAGGCCCAGGGGGGGCTGGTGTCGGTGCAGCCATACCACCGCACGGAACGGGCCTATGAGCAGCTGTCGCTGCTGTTCAACCTGGTGGGCCTGCTGGCGGTGCCGCTGGGCCCCGGTTGCGGGGTGGCCTTCGGGCCGGCGATGGCCACCAGCCGCGCCGACTACGACCGCAGCGGCGGCCATGCCGCCGTGGCCGACAAGGTGGTGGAGGATTGGTTCCTGGCCCACCGCTACGAGCGCTCTGGTCTGCCGGTGAGTGCCTACATCGGCCACGGCCAGATCGCCTACCGCATGTATCCCGGCGGCCTGCGGGATCTGGTGGTGGGCTTCGACAAGAACTTCGCCACCGCGGCGGCGGAGGTGCACTGGCCCTGGATGCTGGCGGTGGTGCTGTGGCTGTCGGGGTTGTTCTGGGCGGCCTGGTGTTTGCCGGCGGCGCTGCTGGGGTGGCCCCTGTTGGGCGACCGCTCGCTGCTGGTGAATGGGCTGATCTACGGCGCCTTCGCGCTGCAGCTGTGGGGGCTCAGCCGCCGCGTCGGGCGCTTCCACTGGATCGTGCTGCTTTTTCCGCTGCCGGTGCTGTTTTTCCTGGGGGTGTTTGTGCTGGCGATCCTCAACCTGGAGCGGGGCCAGGTGCAGTGGAAGGGCCGCCACGTGAGCACCCGCTGATGGCAACGCGGCAGGCGGCCCTGGCGGTGCTCGGCTGCGCCGGCCTGTGGCTGGGGTGGTCGTTGCTGGTGGGCACGCTGGCCAATCGCGTGCCCCTGGCCTGGCTGCGGGCCGCTGCGGCAGCGCCGGTGCGCCATGGCGACCGACCCCCGCTGCACCGCTATGAACGCCTGTGGGCCATCCGCCGCTGGAAAGCCTGGATCCCCGATGCCGGTGGGGCGTTGCCCGGCGGGATCCCCAAGGCGAGCCTGGCGCGGCGGGATCCCCAGGCCCTGCAGCGGTTGCTGGCGGAAACCCGCCGGGCCGAATGGGTGCATTGGGCCCTGTGGCCGGCCTGGACCCTCACCCTGCTGTGGCTGCCCCCGGCGGGGGTGGCGCTGAACCTGCTGTTCGCCACCCTGTTCAACCTGCCCTGTGTGCTGCTGCAGCGCTACAACCGCCTGCGCCTGCAGCGGCTGCTGAGCCGCCTCAAGGCCCCACCCATCCCGCCTGGAGCTCCAGCTCACAGGCCAGGCCCGGATCCTCACTGTGCTGGGCCAGCACCAACCGATGGCGGCCCCCCTCCAGCACGAAGCCATCGCGTTGCTCGTCAAAGAAGGCCAGGCGCCGCAGGGGAACCGCCAGGCTGATGCGGCGGCTCTCCCCGGCCTGCAGGGGCACCCGTTGGAAGGCGATCAGGCTGCGCGGCGGCCGTTCCACCGCCAGGCCCGGGGGTTCCAGATACACCTGCACCACCGTCGCCGCGGCCATGGGGCCACCGTTCTGCACCTGCACCTGCACCTGCACCTCCACCTCCACCGACTGGCCGCCCTGGTGCAGCAGTGCCGCTTCCGAAAGCACAAAGCGGCCGTAGCTGAGCCCGAAGCCAAAGGGGTAGGCGGCGGGGTGATGGTGGCGCTGCAGGCGCCGGTAGCCGTGCCAGAGGTCGTAGGTGATCTGGGGGGCCCGCGGTGCAAAGGGCGGCAGGTGATCGGCGTGGGTGGGGATGGAAAACGGCAACCGGCCGCTGGGCGACACCTGCCCCAGCAGCACATCCGCCAGGGCCGAGCCCCCCTCCTGGCCCGGATACCAGAGCAGCAGCAGCCCCGCCACCCGTTGCTGCCAGGGCTGGCACAGGATCGCGCCGCCCCCCATCAGCACCACCACCGTGCGCGGGTTGGCCTGGGC
>JBEIQU010000186.1:0-4038 GCA_040376355.1 Prochloraceae cyanobacterium
CGCGGCGGTGGCCTCACAGGCCAGGCCGATGCCATCAAGCAGGGTGCCGCCCGTGCCCTGTGTGAGCTGTCCTCGGACAACCGCAAGCCCCTCAAGACCGAAGGGCACCTCAGCCGCGACCCCCGCGCCAAGGAGCGCCGCAAGTACGGCCTCAAGAAAGCCCGTAAGGCTCCTCAGTTCTCTAAGCGCTGATTCAGCCGCTGCCCTCCAGCCCCGTTTCCGTCATGCCGAAGGCCGACATCCATCCCACCTGGTACCCCGATGCCAAGGTGATCTGCAACGGAGAGGTGGTGATGACCACCGGCTCCACCCACCCCGAGATCCACGTCGACGTGTGGAGCGGCAACCATCCCTTCTACACCGGGACCCAGAAGATCCTCGACACCGAGGGCCGGGTGGACCGCTTTATGCGCAAGTACGGCATGGCTGGTGCTGCCGATGCCACGGCCGACAGCAAGCCCGCCGCCAAGGTTGAGGCCGCTGAGCCCGCCGCCGAGCCCGCGAAGGAAGCCGTCGAAGCCTGATCGTTCGATCACCGCGCACCCAACGGGTGCACCCTCCGGCCGGATGCCCCGTGCATCCGGCTTTTTGCTGGCCTGAGCCGCTGCCATGGATGCCTCCTTCCTGAGCGAACGCCTGGAGACCGCCCGCACCACCTTCGCCAGCCTGGAGCGTCAGCTGGCGGACCCGGATGTGGCGGCCAACCCTGCTCAGCTGGAGCCGATTGCCCGGGAGCGGGCCCGGCTGGAGCCCTTGGTGCATGGGTATGACACCCTGCTGGAGCTGCGGGGTCAGGAACAGCAGGCCCGCGAGCTGCTGCGGGAGCACCGCGGCGACCCGGAGATGGAGGCGCTGGCCCAGGAGGAGCTGGGGGAGCTCACCCCGCGCATCGCCGAGCTGGAGCAGCAGCTCACCCTGGCCCTGTTGCCGCGGGACCCCCGCGATGAGCGCAGCGTGATGCTGGAGATCCGCGCCGGGGCCGGTGGGGATGAGGCCGCCATCTGGGCCGGTGACCTGGCTCGCATGTACGAGCGCTATGCCCAGAGCGTGGGCTGGAAGGTGCAGCCGGTGAGCGCCTCGGAGGCGGAACTGGGCGGCTACAAGGAGCTGATCCTCGCCATCCAGGGGGAGGGGGTGTTCAGCCAGCTGAAGTTCGAGGCGGGGGTGCACCGGGTGCAGCGGGTGCCGGCCACCGAATCCCAGGGCCGCGTGCACACCTCCACCGCCACGGTGGCGGTGATGCCGGAGGCCGATCCGGTGGAGGTGCAGATCGATCCAGGCGACCTGGAGATCAGCACCGCCCGCTCCGGCGGGGCCGGCGGCCAGAACGTGAACAAGGTGGAAACGGCGGTGGACCTGCTGCACAAGCCCACCGGCATCCGCGTGTTCTGCACCCAGGAACGCTCCCAGCTGCAGAACCGCGAGCGGGCCATGGAGATCCTGCGGGCCAAGCTCTACGAGCGCGAACTGGCCGCCGCCAATGCCCAGGAGCGCTCCGCCCGCCTGGCCCAGGTGGGCAGTGGCGACCGCAGCGAAAAGATCCGCACCTACAACTACAAGGACAACCGCACCACCGATCACCGCCTGGGCCGCAACTTCTCCTTGGAGCCGGTGTTGCAGGGGCAGCTGGCGGAGCTCATCGGGGCCTGTGTGTCCGCCGAGCAGCGGCGGCAGCTGGAGCAGCTGGCGGAGCAGAGCGCCGGGCTCGACGCCTAGGCCACCCGCAGCACGGCGGTCTGCCCGCCGCCCGGATCGCTGTCCCAGCCATCCACGTATTTGGCCCATTCGATGTGGCCGCCGCTCGCCATCTGGCGCTGCGCCTCAAACAGGGGGCCGCTGAGGGGCCGCCGGGGCTGGCGGGCCAGCAGCATGCCCGCCTCCCGGGGGGTGCGGTTGCCCTTGTGCACGTTGCAGCGCAGGCAGGCGGTGGTGACGTTGTCCCAGCTGTGGGGGCCGCCGCGGCTGCGGGGCAGGATGTGGTCGATCGAGAGGCGCTCGCTGCTGCAGCCGCAGTACTGGCAGCGGTTGCCATCGCGGTGGAACACGTTGCGGCGGGTGAGTGGCAACGGCCGAAACGGCACGCGCACGAACTGGCGCAGCCGGATCACCGTGGGGCGGTTGAGGCCGGGTCGCAGCAGCTGGTCGTTGGCGTGTTCGAGGCCCTCGGCTTTCCCCTTGAGCAGCATCACCGTGGCTCTGCGCCAGCTGGTGATGTTCAGCGGCTCGTAGGAGGCGTTGAGTACCAGAACCTGGCCCATGGCGCCATGCTAGGGGCCCTGGCCAGCCCCGTTCGCAGCCATGCCTACCCTTCGCGAACGCCCCTAGCGCATGTCGGACGCCTGCCCCGTTTCCGAGCCGCCGCCCGCTGACCCATCCCGGCAGGGCGTGGCCCAACCGTGGCCCCATCCCCGTCAGCGGGCCTGGGTGGAGGTGAACGAGGCGGCCCTGGAGGCCAATGCCCGCAGCCTGCGGCGCTCCCTGTCCCCCGGCAGCGCCCTGATGGCGGTGGTGAAGGCCGACGGCTACGGCCATGGCGCCGTGCCGGTGGCCCGGGCCGTCGCCGCCGGCGGGGCCAGCTGTTTCGGCGTGGCCACCCTGCAGGAGGGGGTGGAACTGCGCCAGGCCGGCCTGCAGCAGCCCGTGCTGGTGCTGGGCAACCTCACCCATCCCGAGGAGTTGCGGGCCTGTCTGCACTGGCAGCTGATGCCCACCCTCAGCGGCATGCGCGAGGCGCTGCTCTGCCAGAACCTGGCCGCCGGCAGTGGCCGGCCCCTGGCGGTGCACCTCAAGCTCGACACCGGCATGGCCCGCCTGGGGGCCCCCTGGCAGGAGGGCCAGCGCCTGGTGGAGGCGATCGCCGCCCTGGAGGCGGTGCAGTTGGCGGGCCTCTATTCCCACCTGGCGGATGCGGATGCCCCTGGCTGGGGCCTGGATCCCCTCACCCAGCAGCAGCAGCAGCGCTTTGATGCGGTGCTCAGCGGTCTGCAGCAGGCCGGGCTCCCCAGCGGTAGCCGCCATCTCGCCAATTCCGCCGCCACCCTGCGCAGTCCCCAACTCCACTACGACCTGGTGCGGGTGGGCCTAGCCCTCTACGGGCATCGCCCCGCCGCCCACCTTGGCGACGGCCTGGCGTTGCAGCCGGCCATGCAGGTGCGTGCCCGGGTGAGCCTGATGCGCACGGTGCCGGCCGGGGTGGGGGTGAGCTACGGCCATCGCTTCACCACCAGCCGCCCCAGTCGCCTGGCGGTGGTGGGCATCGGCTATGCCGATGGGGTGCCACGCCTGCTGTCCAACCGCCTGCAGGTGTTGTTCCGGGGGCGGCCGGTGCCCCAGGTGGGGGCAATCACCATGGATCAATTGGTGCTGGATGCCACCGATGTGCCCGAACTGGATCAGGGGGCCGTGGTCACGCTGCTGGGGGAGGACGGCGGCGCCCGCATCGATCCCCTGGCCTGGAGTGAACCCTGCGGCACCATCCCCTGGGAGATCCTCTGCGGCTTCAAGCACCGCCTGCCGCGGCTGCCCTGTCAACCGCCGGCGGAGGCCGATCCCGGAGGGCAAGGCTGATAAGCTGTCCAGGCCGCTGGAGAGGTGGCTGAGTGGTTGAAAGCGGCTCCCTGCTAAGGAGTTACAGAGGGCAACTTTTGTCGAGGGTTCGAATCCCTCCCTCTCCGTTGACGATCCCTGGGACGGCCTAACGCCCCAGGGATCCAGCATTTATCCCTGCAGCAGGTGCCGGCAGAGCTCCGGCAGCAGCGCGGTGTCGGCCGCGCGCTCGACCCCTTCGCTGAACACCACCAGCAGCATCGGCGCCTGGCCCTCCGCTTCCACGTAGGCGGCGTCGTGGCGGGCCTGGCTCATCCAGCCCGCTTTGCTCCACAGCCGGGCCCCCGGCGGCAAACCCTCCCCCAGGAAGCCATCCACCTGGTTCTCCGGGTCGGCGGCGCGCTCCGCTGGATCGAGGCTGCGGGCCAGCAGCTCCTGCATGCGCCGGCAGGCCTGCGGCGAGAGCACCCCCCCGGCAATCACCGCATGCAG
>JBEIQU010000050.1:0-8950 GCA_040376355.1 Prochloraceae cyanobacterium
GCAATTCGAGATCGAGCGTTTCAGCCGCGCCATCGATGCCACGGCCGATCCCGACGAACTGCGCAACCTGGCCAAGCAGCTGCTGCAGGCCTGGCACACCCAGAAGGCGGCCACCAATTGGGTGATTGCCCAGCAGGCGGGCTTCCCGCCCTCCTGATCCCGCCTTCCCGGGAGCACCGCCGCCTGCGATCATCGGGTCACCCTGTGCCGCGGAGCGAGCCGAGTGCCGCTGCTGGATTCACTCCCTGAGCTCGACCAGCGCTTTCTCTTCGCGTTTCTGCTCACCCTTGGTGCCGGCTTGTCCACCGGGTTCGGCAGCCTGCTCGGTCTGCTCAGCCGCCGCTTCAGCCCCGGCGTGCTCACCCTCTCCCTGAGCTTCTCCGCCGGGGTGATGCTCTACGTGTCCTTCGTGGAGATTTTCCCCAAGGCCCGCCTGGCCATGGCCAACGCCTACGGCCCCGCCACCGGCTATCTGCTCACGGTGTTGGCCTTCTTCGCCGGCATGGCGGCCCTGGCCCTGATCGACCGGCTGCTGCCCTCCCACGAACTGCCCTTGCTGCCACTCCGCGAGGACAGCGTCGATTCCAGGGCCCTGATGCGCACGGGCCTGTTCGCCGCCCTGGCCATCGCCATCCACAACTTCCCCGAGGGGCTGGCCACCTTCGTGGCGGCCCTCTCCGATTCGCGCCTGGGGATCGGCATCGCCCTGGCCATCGCCATTCACAACATCCCGGAGGGCCTGGCGATTTCAGCGCCCGTGTACTTCGCCACCGGCAGCCGCCGCAAGGCGTTCTGGATCTCCTTCGCCTCCGGCCTGGCGGAGCCCGTGGGGGCCCTGGTGGGGTATCTGTTTCTGCGCTCGCTGCTCAGTGATTCGGTGCTCGGCCTGATCTTCGCCAGCGTCGCCGGCGCCATGATCTACATCTGCCTCGATGAGCTGCTGCCCGCGGCCCAACGCACCGGAGCCCGCCATTCCCTCATGATCGGGGGCGTGATTGCCGGGATGGTGGTGATGAGCATCAGCCTGCTGCTTCTCGCCTGAGCCGCCCCGCGTCGATGGCCGTGCCCCCCGCCTCCGCCGTGTCGGCTCCGCCCACGAACGCCGATCAGCGCTGGCCCTGGTGGCCGCTGCTGCCGCTGTATCCCTACGGCCGCCGCCCCACCCTGGTGCGCGAGTTGATCCCCGAGCAGCTGTGGAGCTTCGAGCAGCTGCAGGGGGTGTTCTATGTGGCCGTGCCGATCCGCATGACCGTCGCCCGGGTGCGTGGCGGCCTGATGCTCTACGCCCCCGTGGCCCCCACCGGCCAAGTGCGCCGTGCCCTGCTCGATCTGGAGCAGCGCTACGGGCCGGTGCAGTCGATCGTGCTGCCCACCGCCTCTGGCCTGGAGCACAAGTTGCCGGTGCCGGCCATGGCCCGGGCTTACCCCGAGGCCACGGTGTGGGTCACCCCAGGCCAATGGAGTTTCCCGCTCAATCTGCCCGCCAGCTGGCTGGGCTTCCCCCGGCGCCGCACCCGCGTGCTCGGCGACCAGGGCTATCCCCACAGCGATGAGCTGCAGTGGCTGTCGCTGGGGCCCCTCGATCTGGGTCTGGGCCGTTTCCAGGAATTCAGCTGCCTGCACCGCAGCAGCGGTGCCCTGCTGATCACCGATGCCCTGGTGGCCATCAACCCCCAGCCGCCCGAGCTGTTCGACGCCGACCCCACCCCCCTGCTGTTCCACGCCCGCGACCGCGGCGATCAACCCCTCACCGACAGCCCCGAACTGCGGCTGAAGGGCTGGCAGCGCCTGGCCCTGTTCGCCTCCTACCTGCGCCCCGAGGCCCTGGCGGTGCCAACCCTGCCCCAGCTGCTGGGCCAGGCCTTCCGGCCCGGCTGCCGCGATGCCCGCAGCTATTTCGGCCTTTACCCCTTCCACTGGTCGCGCAGTTCCGCGGCGGTGTTCGCCGAGCTGCAGGGCCAGGCGGTGGGGGGGCTGCAGGTAGCACCGGTGCTGGAGCGGCTCGTGTTCCCCCGCGCCCAGGCCCTGTTGCTGGCCTGGCTGCGGCGGCTGGCGGAGCTGCCGGAGCTGCGCTGGCTGGTGCCGGCCCACTACGACGCTCCGGTGCCCTGCACCGCCGAGCAGCTGCTGCAGCTGGCGCAGGCCCTGGAGCAACGGGCCTGGGCCCCCAGCCAGGGCGACTGGACCTACCTGGCGGGGATCGATGGGCTGCTGCTGCGCAGCGGCGTGGTGCCGGAACAGCCCCTCAGCTGATCTCCCTGGCCCAGGGTCAGAGCTTCAGTTCGCCGGGATCCACCTCGGCGTCGCCGCTGGCGAACAGATTCGCCTCCAGCTCCATGCGCTGTTCCATCTGGCGCAGGAAGTAGCCGGTCATCATCGCGGAGGCCAACAGGCCCGCCAGATGGTCGCGGCTGGCGGTGATTTTCACGTCAAAATGCTCGCCGGGCAGCATGCCCAGCAGGCCCTGCACGTTGTGGCGAATGATGTCCTGGATGTCGCCGCTGGCGGAGCGGGCCACCCGTTGCAGCACGTCCGGCGACTGATCCTGCAAGTACTGAATCAGCGAATTGCTGCTGATCGCCTCGCTGTCGCTCGTCAGGAACTCCGGGTTGAACATCCCGTTGTGCGCTGCGGAACGGATGCACCCTACCCCAGCTGTTCGGCCGGATCGAGGCCTGCGGGGGTGGAGAACCGAATCGGGCCAAGGCGGTTCAGCGGCCAGTAGCGCAGCACCGCCGTGCCGATCACCGCCCGCCGCGGCAGCGGGCCCCACAGGTGCGAATCGAAGCTGGCGTTGCGGTTGTCCCCCAGCACCATCAGGTGCTCCGCCGGCACCGTCACCGGCCCGAAGCGGTAGTCCATGGCTTCGCTCAGCCACGGCTCCGCCACCGCCATGCCATTGCGCCACAGCTGGCCGTCGCGCACCTCCACTTGATCGCCGGGCTCCCCCACCACCCGTTTGATCAGGGCCGCCTTCGGGTCGTAGCCCGCCTCCACCAGCACCGGCGGCGCCTGGAACACCACGATGCTGTTCAGGGGCAGGGCCTGCCGCAGCTTGGGCCGCAGCTTCTCCACCAGGATCCGGTCCTGCAGCTGCAGGGTGGGCAGCATCGAGCCCGAGGGGATCCAGCGCGGCTCCAGCACCGCCCAGCGCAACAGCAGCGCCAGCGCCAGCCACAGCAGCAGTGAGCGCCAGGGCTTGAGGCGTTCCCCCATGGCGGTGGACCATTCAGCATGATCGCCACATCCTGATCAACCGCTCCACCGTGTGACCCCTCCCCCCGCCCATCCCTGCAGCGCTGCGGACAACCTGCGGGCGGCGGTGGCGTTGCTGCAGGCCCTGCAGCGCCGCGGGCTGCGCCGGTTGGTGCTCTGCCCCGGCAGCCGCTCCGGCCCCCTGGCGGTGGCCGCTGGCCTGCTGGAGCGCCGCGCATCGGATGGCGGTGACCTGGAGCTCTACACAGCGGTGGATGAGCGCTCCGCCGCCTTCCTGGCCCTGGGGCTGGGCCGGGCCGATGGGGTGGCCGCTGCGGTGGTCACCACCTCCGGCACCGCCGTGGCCAACCTGCTGCCGGCGGCGGTGGAGGCCGACCATGGCGCCATCCCGCTGCTGCTGCTCAGCGCTGACCGCCCCCAACGGCTCAAGGGCTGCGGCGCCAACCAGACCGTGAACCAGGAGCGGTTCCTGCAGCCCAGCGCTCGCCGCGGCCTCAGCGGCGACCCCCGCGGCCTGGCGGCCATGGAGCCGGCCGCCCTGGAGGCCCTGGCCGCCGAGGCCTGGGGCGCCAGCCATGCCAGCCCCCCCGGGCCCGTGCACCTCAACCTGCCCCTGGAGGAGCCGTTGCACGGGTCGGTGGACGACCTGCAACAGCTGGCCCAGGCCCTGCAGGCCCAGGCTGCAGTGGCGCCGTTGCCCGCGCCCGCGGTTGCTCCGGCTCCCGCCCCCGCTGAGCCCAGCCCCCTGGATCCCGGCCGCCCGGGGGCGGTGGTGGTGGGTCCCTGGCGCGGGCCCCTGTCGGATCTGCCCGCCTGCGCCGAGGCCCTGCGGCGCTGGCAGGCTGCCACCGGCTGGCCCGTGCTGGCCGATGGCCTCTCCGGCCTGCGGGGCTGGCCGGGCCTGCGCTTGATCCACAGCTACGACCTGCTGCTGGCCGAGGGGCACGCCCTGCCCCCGGCGCCGCAGCTGTTGCGGCTGGGGCCCATGCCCGCCAGCCGTCGGCTGCAGCAGTGGATCGCCACCTGCCCCGGCCCCCAGCTGTTGATCAGCGAGGCCGACCCGCGCAACCTCGATGCCGGCGCCGGCGTCAGCCAGCGCAGCGCCCTTGGGCTGGTGGCGTGGTTGCAGGCCCAGCCGCCCCTGCCCGTGCAGCCCCCCGCCGCCAGCCTCGCCTGGGCCCAGCCCTGGCACCGGGCCGACGCCACGGCCCAGGCCCAGCTGGATCAAGCCCTGGCCGGCGGCACCAGCGAGCCCGCCATCGCCCGGGCCCTGAGCCGCCAGCTGCCGCCCGGGCTGCC
Source organism: Prochloraceae cyanobacterium (assembly GCA_040376355.1). Classification (GTDB taxonomy): domain Bacteria; phylum Cyanobacteriota; class Cyanobacteriia; order PCC-6307; family Cyanobiaceae; genus Vulcanococcus. The sequence continues at coordinate 4,516 of JBEIQU010000050.1, forward strand.
GGTGATGTTGGCCAGCAGCAGCCCCGTGCGCGACTGGGAATCCTTCGCCGCCGCCGAAGCGCCCCAGCGCCCCCTGATCAGCTTCCGCGGCGCCAGCGGCATCGACGGCACCCTTTCCCTGGCGGCCGGTCTGGCCCTGGGCTGTGGTGCCCTGGTGTTGGTGACCGGCGATCTGGCCCTGCTGCACGATTCCAACGGCTGGCTGTGGCGGCGGCAGCTGATGGATCGGGGCGTTCGTCTCACCGTGGTGCTGATCGACAACGGCGGCGGCGGCATCTTCGAACAGTTGCCGATCCGCGCCGACGGCCCCCTGGATTTCGAGCGCCTGTTCGCGATGCCCCAGGCGGTGGATCAGCTGGCCCTGGCCCAGGCCCATGGGGTGGCCGCCCGGCGCCTAGGGGATCTCGAGGCGTTGCCCGAGGGGCTCCGCTGGGCGTTGCCCCACCCCCTGGCCCTGCTGGAGTTGCGCACCAACCGCCAGGCCGATGCCCGGCTGCGCCAGGACCTGCGCCGCAGAATGGCGGCGTTGCACGGCGGCCCCCATGGCGACTGACACCGCGGCGCTGACCTGGCAGCCCCAGGGCTCCTACCGCGACATCCTGTTCGACCTCAGCGACGCGGGCATCGCCCGCATCACCATCAACCGACCCGAGAAGCGCAACGCCTTCCGGCCCCAGACGGTGAGCGAGCTGTTCGACGCCTTCTCACGGGTGCGCGACAACCCGCGCATCGGTGTGGTGCTGTTCACCGGCGCCGGCCCCGCCCCCGATGGCGGCTACGCCTTCTGCGCCGGCGGCGACCAGAGCGTGCGCGGCGACGGCGGCTACGTGGGCGACGACGGTCTGCCCCGCCTCAACGTGCTCGACCTGCAGCGGCTGATCCGCAGCCTGCCCAAGGTGGTGATCGCCCTGGTGGCGGGCTACGCCATCGGCGGCGGCCAGGTGCTGCACCTGCTCTGCGACCTCAGCCTGGCGGCCGACAACGCCGTGTTTGGCCAGACCGGCCCGCGGGTGGGCAGCTTCGACGGCGGCTTCGGCGCCGGCTACCTGGCCCGGCTGGTGGGCCAGCGCAAGGCCCGCGAGATCTGGTTCCTCTGCCGCCAGTACGACGCCCAGCAGGCCCTGGCCATGGGGCTGGTGAATGCGGTGGTGCCCCTGGCGGAGCTGGAGGCCGAAGGGGTGCGCTGGGCCCGGGAGGTGCTGTGCCACAGCCCCACCGCCATTCGCTGCCTCAAGGCGGCCTTCAACGCCGAAACCGATGGGCTGGCGGGCATTCAGGAGCTGGCGGGCCAGGCCACCCATCTTTTTTACCGAACCGAGGAGGGCCAGGAGGGCCGCAACGCCTTCCTGGAGAAGCGTGCCCCCGATTTCTCCGACGCCCCCTGGCTGCCCTGAGGCCTGTGTGGCCCGCCTGGTCAGGGCTGGCTAGCAGTTGGACAGAGTGCAAGCCTCGCTGTGACACCTTCCCGTCTGTCGCATCGCCCCGGGGTGTGCGCCGCCCTGGCGGCGCTGGCCCTTGCCGGGGTCGCCGCCCCCACCGCCCCTGCCCACGCCCGTCAGCCGGATCCGATTCCGCCGCCGGCACCGGAGATCAGCGATGCGGTGGCCCTCAGCCGCATTCCCTCCGACCTGATGAACAGCGAGGGTCTGCAGCTGGTGCTCGACCGCAGCCTGCGGCAGCTGATGGTGCTGCGCGACGGCCGCCTGCTGCGCCGCTACCCGGCGGCGGTGGGCACCGAGGGCTGGGAGACCCCAGCAGGCCGCCATCAGGTGCTGGAGAAGGTGGCCAACCCCCACTGGGAGCACCCCGGTGACGGCCGCACCGTGCCCCCTGGCCGCACCAATCCGCTGGGGTCCCGCTGGATCGGCTTCTACCGCAGCTGCGAACCGCGCACCAACGCCTGGGATGGGGAGCGCTATCTGAGCGTGGATGGCTGCACCGTGGCCGGCTTCCACGGCACACCGCACCGCTGGACCGTGGGTCGCGCTGTGTCCCACGGTTGTGTGCGCCTGTTCGAGGAGAGCGTGCAGGAGGTGTTCGACTTGGTGCAGGTGGGCACGCCGGTGACTGTGCTGCCCTGACCGAGCTTCCGGGAAGCGCCCGTAGAGTTGCGCCCACTTTTCGCCGGACTCCCATGCGGGTGCTGTTTGCTGCAGCCGAATGCGCCCCCATGGTCAAGGTGGGCGGCATGGGCGATGTGGTGGGCTCCCTGCCTCCGGCCCTCAAGGCCCTCGGCCATGACGTGCGGCTGATCATGCCGGGCTACGGCCGCCTCTGGAGCCAGCTGCAGATCCCGACGGATCCGATCTGGCGGGGCCACACCATGGGCACCGACTTCGCGGTGTTTGAAGCCCGCCACCCCACCAATGGCCTGCCCCTCTACCTGGTGGGCCACCCGGTGTTCGATCCCGAGCGCATCTACGGCGGTGAGGACGAGGACTGGCGCTTCACCTTCTTCGCCAGTGCCGCCGCCGAGTTCGCCTGGAACCACTGGAAGCCCGAAATCCTGCACTGCCACGACTGGCACACCGGCATGATCCCGGTGTGGATGCACCAGGACCCGGACATCAGCACGGTGTTCACGATCCACAACCTCAAGTACCAGGGGCCCTGGCGCTGGAAGCTCGACCGCATGACCTGGTGCCCCTGGTACATGCAGGGCGACCACACCATGGCGGCGGCGCTCCTGTACGCCGACCGGGTCAACGCCGTCTCGCCCACCTACGCCCAGGAGATCCGCACCTCCGAGTACGGCGAGCAACTGGAGGGCCTGCTCAACTACATCGGCGGCAAGCTGCGGGGCATCCTCAACGGCATCGACCAGGCCGACTGGAACCCGGCCACCGACGCCACCCTGCCGGCCAACTACAGCGTGAAGGACATGGCCGGTAAGGCCGAGTGCAAGCGCGTGTTGCAGGAGCGCATGGGCCTGGCGGTGAACCCCAACACCTATCTGATGGGCTTGGTGAGTCGCCTGGTGGATCAGAAGGGTGTGGACCTGCTGCTGCAGGTGGCCGACCGGGTGCTCGCCTATTCCGATACGCAGTTCGTGGTGCTGGGGACGGGGGATCGTCACCTCGAATCGGGTCTGTGGCAGATGGCTGCCCGCCATCCCGGCCGCTTCGCCGTGTTCCTCACCTACGACGACGCCCTGTCGCGGCTGATCTATGCCGGCAGCGATGCCTTCCTGATGCCCAGCCGCTTCGAGCCCTGCGGCATCAGCCAGCTGCTGGCCATGCGTTACGGCAGCGTGCCGGTGGTGCGTCGCGTCGGCGGCCTGGTGGACACCGTGCCCCCCCACGATCCCAACAACCACAGCGGCACCGGCTTCTGCTTCGACCGCTACGACCCGCTCGACTTCTACACCTCGATCGTGCGCTCCTGGGAGGCGTACCGCCATGGCGACAGCTGGCGTGAGCTGCAGCGCCGTGCCATGCAGGCTGACTACAGCTGGGGTCGCTCCGCCCTCGAGTACGACCGCATGTACAAGGAGGTGCGCGGCGTGAAGGAGCCCTCCCCCGATGCCGCAGCCGTGGAGCAGTTCTCCCGCGGCCAGTCCGCGGACCCCAACTTCCAGAAGTATGAGGGCCAGGAGACGGGCAGCGGCTTCCGCAATCCGCTTTCCTTGTTGCGGCGTCGCAACAGCAACTGATCCGCTCCGCTCCCCGTTCACCCGACCGGCCTGACCCGGACAGGTCCAACCTGCCCGCCCCTTACCGCAACCCCTGGGGGCTGCTGGCGCAGGACCTGCGCGCCGTGGTGGCCGACACGGGCTTACGGCTGCGGGAATCCCTGCGGCGCAATGGCGAGGGCAGCCTCTGGCGCCCCCGTTGGTGGCCCGCCGACCTGGCGCCGCTGTTCTGGCCGCTGCTGCTGGCCCTGGCCCTGGCGGCCCTGATGGCCCTGGGGGTGTGGCTGCCGCGGCTGCGGCCCGCGGCAACGGAACCGGCGCCCCTGAGCGCTGTGGCACCGGCCCTGCCCACGGTGGCCGAGCCCCGCGCTGCAGAGCCCCCCGCCGCGGCCGTGCTGCCGGAGCCTGCACCGCAGCCCGCACCGGAGCCCGCACTGGAGCCTGCGACCGATGCGGAGTCTCTGGAGGCGGAGCCGCTTGAGCCGCCGCCACCGGATCCGTTGGTGCTGTTGCTGCAGCGCCCCGGCGCCGATGGCCTGATCCGCAGGGCCGTGGGCGATGCGGACGCCTCCAGCCTCAGCCTGCAGCTGGCCCCCGCCTTCCCGGCCCTGGCTGCCAAGGAGCAGCAGCGCCGCGCCGAGCTCTGGCAGCAGTGGGCCCGGGATCTTGGTTACGACCACCTGGAGCTGCGCGATTCCCGCGCTGGCCTGCTGGGCCGGGATGCGCTGGTGGGCGACGGCATGATCCTGTTCAGTTCTGAACCCAGCGCCTGAGTTGATGTCGTCCGAGGAGTCAGCCGCAGCA